>NZ_JBHJUW010000047.1:0-55066 GCF_042268205.1 Streptomyces sp. NPDC056160 | reverse complement strand
AACGCACTCGCCCGCACGATGTCGACGCTGCCCGAGCAACTGGCGCGGTCGCTGACGTGGGATCGAGGCAAGGAGATGTCGGCGCACGCTCAATTTAAGGTCGAGACTGGCATTCCCGTGTTCTTCGCCGATCCGCATAGTCCATGGCAGCGCGGCACCAACGAGAACACCAATGGGCTCTTGCGCCAGTACTTTCCGAAAGGCACCGATCTCTCCAGATGGTCCGCTGAGGAAGTCGAGGCCGTCGCTCACGCTCTCAACAGCAGACCCCGCAAGACGCTCGGTTGGAAGACACCCGCCGAAGCACTCAACGAGCAGCTACAGTTGATTCAACAAGCCGGTGTTGCAACGACCGCTTGAATCCGGTCAGTACAGCGCAGCCGCCTTCGCCGAGGTGTGCCACCGGCACGGCATCCGCCGCAGCAGGGGCCGGGTCGGCAGGAGCTATGACAATGCCCTCGCCGAGTCGTTCTTCCAGGGCCTCAAGCGCGAGTTGCTCCACGGAAGGCCCTGGACCTCGAAGGCACAGACTCGGCTCGAGGTGTTCCGCTGGCTGTCGTACTACAACCGGCGCCGTCGGCACTCCGCACTCGGCTACCTCACACCAGCCGAGTTCGAACAGCAACTGATCACGTCACGTACGCTGTCACTCGTCGCATGAAACCCGGTGTCCGCTCCCGGGGATCAACCTCACACCAGAGTGTGCACCGGCCCCGGATGCGTTCCGGTGGCGGCCAAGCACTCCGGCCCGGGTCGCGATGGCACGGTATTGCTTGAGCCCGGTTGAGACAGCCGGCCGCGGCCGCAGCCACCCGGGCCTTGGCGCCGGTGCCTCCTACGCCCGGCAGTCCCGGCAGTCCCGACAGCCCTCGACGCAGACATCGGCATCGGCACGCGTGCCGATGCGTCCCCCGCCCGTCACCGCCGCCCCCGGCAACCGCGAGCACCCAGTCACCCACATTCCAGACGAACCAGCAGCTCAAGCAGCTATAAACTGCGTGTATACGTGTTGTGTATAGTTCCTCGTATGACTTCCGCCTACCTGTTGCCGATGAAGACAGCGGCAGCGCTCTTCCCGCTCCTCGCGCTGATGCTGTTCCTCCCGACAGCGGTCGTTCTGTACCGCCGCCACGGCACCATGCCGCAATGGCGCGTCCTGTCGCTCCTCGGCTTCCTCTACTACGCGATCACGGCCCTGTGCATGACGCTCGTACCGCTGCCGACGCGGACGGCGGACATGTGCAAGAGGTTCGCGGCGGTCGCCCACCCGCAGTGGGCCCCGGGCAACACCTTCAGCGACATCTGGAAGGAGGCGCACCACAAGGTCACGCTGAACGCGCTGGTGCTCCACAACCCCGCGGTCAGCGGTGCGGTCCTGAATCTGGCCCTGCTGCTCCCGCTGGGCGTCTTCGTCCGCTACCACCTGCGGCGCGGCGTCACCGCCGCGATCGTCGCGGGCTTCGGCGCCTCCCTGTTCTTCGAGGTCACGCAGGGCACCGCGCTATGGGGCACCTACCCGTGCCCGTACCGGCTGTTCGACGTCGACGACCTGCTGCTCAACACCGCGGGAGCGCTCCTGGGCTGGTACATGGCCGGACCGCTGGCCCGGCTGCTGCCGACGGGGGAGACACCGGACGACGCGACGCTGGCCCGTCGGCCCATCACCCCCGGACGGCGCTTGGCGGCGCTGCTGGTCGACCTGATCGGGGTCTCGGCCGTCACCGTCCTCGGGGCTCTGGCCACGGCAGAAGACGTGTACAGCGCATTCCGTTCCGTACCCCGGGTGATGGTCGCGGTCTTCGCCGTGTGGTTCGTCGTACTGCCCTGGCTGACCAGGACGACCCCGGGCAAGCGGCTCCTCCTGCTGAAGCTGGCGCCTGTCGAGGGCGACGGGCGGCCCGCGCTGTGGCGGATCGCAGTCCGCGCGGTGCTGCTCGGTGTGGTGACCCTCCCGCTGATGGCAACCCTCGTCACCGCGTCGGTGATTCTGCTGAACGGGCCCTCATGGGTGGTGCGCCGGGTCCGGAACGCAACGGCGGCGGACCGGCGCATGATCCAGTGGCAGATGATCGACCACTTCCCGCAAGTGCTGCTGATCGTCTTCGTCGCGGTCCTGCTCGGCGGATACGTCGTGATGACCCGGCGGCGGGAGGCGAACCTCTGGGCCCACGAGCGGGCGTCCGGGCTGCGCACCGTGGCCCTCACGCGCACCCGCGCCGCGACCGGCCCCCACGTCGGTTCCCACGTCGCTCCCGACGACGAGTACGTGCACGCCCAGCAGGCTCTTGAACCCTGCCCTTCCCCCGGCCGGAAACCGCAACGCGGACAGCCGCACCGTCTCTCCCGACCTGCTGAGGGCGACCACGTCGCCGACGCAGCCCCCCGGACATGAGCAGCACACCGCCGGTGAACTGACCAAGGTCTGGTGGAACGCACTGGTCGGCATCGCGAAGGATACGCACACCGCCTCGCTGGGTGAGGGGGTCGTGCCACGCCCGGTCATGATGCCGATGGTGCGCGGCGAGCTGGTCGGGCTGGTCTGGGTCCGCCCGCTCAAGGTCGGCCAGGACGCCCTCGCCGGGATCGCTGAACTCGCGAACATCGCCGCGGCGGCCGGCGCGGACGAGGTGGTCCTCGCAGGGACCCACGACGTCGCCACCGCCTGCGAGCTGCCGATCGCAGGTCCGGCACCGTGTCTGAACATGGTGCTCGCCCCCCGCGGCGGGCACGTCCTGCACCAGTTCCCCTACAGCGAGCAGCTCCTGTCCCGCAGCCCCGAGGGCTGGGCGTCGGTTGCCCCCGACTGGAGGCCGGCCCCCGCGCCGCAGCCCGGCGGCGAACCGGTGCCGCCGATCCGGCCGCGGTGAACTTCTCCTTCACGCCCATCGAGTTGGATCACCCCGACCCGTTCGGCGTCACCGTCGTGCTGATGGAAGAGGACGGCGACAGCGTGCGCCTGGCCGAAGCGTTCGCCCGCTGAGCCTGAGAGGACGAGAGGACAAGCCGTGGCTCGCCACCGGCAAGCGCGCTGCGATCGTCGGAGTGGCGGCAGCGGCAGTTGTCGGCGCCCTCGCGATGCCCGCTCAGGCATCGTCTTGGTCCAGCCACCTCACCAATGCTGGAAGTGACTTCGAGTCACGTCGCTGGACCGACGACGGCGGTCCCACGACGATCAAGTTCACCAGCTGCCATAGAGACGGCACGCACGCCGTCGGGACTGCTGCAGACTTGGGTGACACCTGACCTGGCTGGCGACGGTGGCCGGGCGGCACTCGCCGAGGAGAATCGCTCCATGCGAATTCTGATCATCACTGCCGGTTCCCGCGGAGACGTCGCGCCCTTCACGGGACTGGGGCGGCGTCTGTTGGATGCGGGGCATCAGGTCGCCGTGGCCGCTCACCCGTCCTTCGCCGCACTCGTCGGCGGGTGCGGCCTCGACCACCGGCCTGTGCCGGGAGACCCGCAAGGGCTGATCCGGGACTTGGCCCGGGCGGCGTCGCGGGATGAGGCTCAGGCGCTGACGAGGGCGTACGCGGACGGGCTCGCCGATGGGGTGGCGGAGGCCGTGGCCGGCGGAGCCGATCTGCTGCTCACGGCCTTCGGCCCGGCACCGCTCAGCCGGACGGCCGGCGAAGCATTCGGCGTACCCGTCATCGGTACCTACCTCGCACCGTCCTTCGCCACCGGACAGTTCCCGCTGCCCAACGCACGGTCCACCGATGACCTGGGGCCGGAGGGCAACCTCGCCGCGGGCCGAGATGTGCTGAAGCGCGCGGAAGGGGTCTTCGCGGGCGCCGTGACCCGGCTGCGTGCCCGCCTCGGGCTTCCCGCCGGCGCGTCCTCGGCACCGGCGGACGTCCGGCCAGTCTTCCACGGCTTCAGCCCGCTGGTAGTGCCGCGCCCCGAGGACTGGCCGTCCTGGGTTGAAGTGGCGGGCTACTGGTGGCCCGCACGCCCGGACGGCTGGCAACCCCCGGCCGAACTGGTCGACTTCCTCCAGGCCGGTCCGCCCCCAGTGTTCATCGGATTCGGCAGTATGGCGGCGGGACAGGGGGAACGGCTCAGTGAGCTGGTGGCAACGGCGGTGAAACGGGCACGCGTGCGTGCGGTCCTCCAGGCGGGATGGGCCGACTTGCACGGCTGCGGCGCCGACATCCTGGCCATCGGCGACGTCCCGCACGACTGGCTGTTCCCTCGCACCGCCGCCGTCGTCCACCATGCCGGGGCAGGTACCACCGCAGCCGGACTGCGGGCCGGCGTGCCCGCAGTGCCCGTTCCCGTCATGGCCGACCAGCCGTTCTGGGCGTCTCGCCTCTACGCGCTGGGAGCTGCCCCACGGCCTGTGCCGTTCCACGCGCTCACCGCCGAAGCCCTCAGCGACGCGATAACGACCTGCCTGTCCGAGCCGTCCCACCGTCGCCGCGCGGCCGAACTCGCCCGCGGGATCGCCGCAGAGGACGGCACCGCATCGCTACTCGCCCACATCGGCTCGGAGAGCGCCGGGTGAAGCCGCATCGCGGTGCCGCGCCAGGCTCCCCGAGGCACTCTGCCGCATCCACATCGGTCAAGTGCAAGTGATCGAGCCGCCCGCCGGTGTCGACGTCAGTGATCGTCGTCCGCCCCACGGCTCAGGGGCGACGACCCGCCCGTGGAACGGTGGCCGCGGGGCCACCGCGCCGTCCTCCAGCCGTTCCGACGTGCTCGGCCTCGTCAGGGTTCGCGCTGGGGCGCGCCGAGGTAGGTGAGAACCGCGAGGACGCGCCGGTGACCGCTGTCCTCGGGCGGCAGGTCGAGCTTCAGGAAGATGTTCCCGACGTGCTTGTGCACGGCCCGTTCGGTCACGACGAGGCGTTGTGCGATCTCGGAGTTCCCGTGCCCCTGGGCCATCAGCGCGAGCACTTCGCGTTCGCGGTCGGTGAGCCGCGCCAGGGGGTTGCCGCGCGTCACGAGCAACTGCCGTACCACTTCCGGGTCCAGCACCGTGCCCCCGGACGCCACCCGGTGCAGCGCCTCCAGGAAGTCGTCGACGCGGGCGACGCGGTCCTTGAGCAGATAGCCGACACCGGTGCCGTCGGCGAGCAACTCCCGGGCGTACGTGTCCTCGACGTACTGGGAGAGCACGAGGATCGGGAGGCCCGGAACGCGTTCCCTGGCGCGCAGCGCGGCCCTGATGCCCTCGTCGGTGAAGGTCGGCGGGAGTCGGACGTCCACGACGGCCACGTCCGGCCGGTGGGCGACGGCGGCGGCCACGAAGGAATCGGCGTCCTCGGTCGTCGCGGCCACCTCATTTCCCAGGGCCTCCAGCATCGCGGAAAGCCCGCGCGCGAGCAGCACGTTGTCCTCGGCGATCAGGATGCGCACGGGCACTCCACGGTGATCAGTGTGGGGCCGCCGGGCGGGCTCTGCACCCGCACCCGGCCGTCCACCGCCTCGACGCGCTGCCGCATGCCGCGCAGGCCGGTGCCGCCGCCCTCGGCCGCCCCGCCCCGGCCGTCGTCGGTGATCTCCGCGCGGAGGATGCCTCCGTCCCTCGCCAGGGTCACCGTGACGGCACGGGCGTGGGCGTGCTTGGCCGCGTTGGTGAGCGCCTCGGTGACGGCGAAGTACACGGCCACCTCGACCTGCGGCGGTACGTCCCCGAGTTCACCGACGTCCACGGTGGCGGAGACAGGGCAGCGGGCGGCGACCGCAGAGACCGCGCCGCTGAGACCCCGGTCGGCGAGGATCGGCGGGTAGACGGAGCGCAGTACGTCGCGCAGCTCGGCCATCGCCTCCTCGGCTCCCTCGCGCGCCCGGGCCAGCAGCGGGCCCACCGCCGCCGGGTCGGAGCCGAGGGCCCGCTCGGCGAGCCCGAGCTGCATGGCGAGGGAGACCAGACGCGCCTGGGTGCCGTCGTGCAGGTCCCGTTCGATGCGGCGCAGCTCGCTGCCGTGCGCGTGGATCGCCCCGGCGCGCGTCCGGTCCAGCGTCGACACGCGTTCGGCGAGGATCGCGGCGGCCGAGGGGGCCAGCAGCCACCGGCTCACGGACGCCAGCAGCCTGGCGAACAGGGGCGGCCCGAACAGGGCGAGCAGCACGCTCAGCAGGAACTGGGGCACTCCGGCATAGACCACGGCCCCCCAACCGTCGATCGGGACATCCATCATCAGCCTGATCGGCTCGTCCGCGGGGAACAGCCACCACAGGCCTACGAGCACGAGCACGGCCGCAGGGAACACGAACAGCGCCGCGCCGAAACACCCGAGCACGGTGCCGGCGACCATCATGCAGGGCGCCCAGCGCAGGTCGCGGCCGGTCGCCGGGTCCGTCAACACCGCCATCAGGCGCTTTCGCGCGTGTGGTCCGGCCGGTGCCGTGGGCGTCGCCGCCCACCGCCCCAGCCGCTCGCGCTCGTGGTCGGCCAGCCGGCGCAGCAGCCGCAGTTCGAGCGGCAGGACGAGCAGGCCCACGCCGACCAGGCAGAGCGCGGCCGAGTACACCAGCACGGGCACCAGCACGAGCAGGGCCGGTCCACGCGCGAACACAACCGCGCAGTATCCGGCCGCACGGGCCGAACGCGCCGCGCTCACCCGGGACTTCGAGAACATGTTCACGAAGGCCAGTCTTCCCCCTCCGGCGTCCCGGCGCAGTGGAGCGCGCTACACCATCGGCCGGTGAGTGTGCACGATCGCCCTGGTCACCGCGGGGTTCGTAGCGTCACGGCCATGACACGAACGTCCATGACACGAACGAACCCGCCGGGCGGCTCCCGTCCCGGTCTCGTCCCCTTCCTGGTCATCAGCTTCGTCGGCGCGTGGCTCACCATGATTCCCCTGTGGATCGACGGTCTGCGTCGCACGAGCGCGGCGCAGGGGACCTCGCGACTCGCGGCGCTGTGCATGATCCTCATGATGCTGGTGCCGGCGCTGACCGCCTTCGGCCTCACCGCGCGCCACCGGGGGGCGCGCGAGACCTTACGGGTCCTCGGGCTCGCCCGGGCCAGGCCGTGGCGGTACGAAGTCCGTTTCGCTGCCGTCGCGTTCGCGATCCCGCTCGGCCTGACCGCAGCCGGTCTGACCGTGGCCACGCTCGTCGGCTGGTACACCCCCGCGCACCTGCCCGGGCCCGCGACGATCACCCCGCTCGCGCTGAGCGCGCTGGTGTCCGTTCCGCTGTACTTCGGTGAGGAACTGGGCTGGCAGGGCTACCTGCTGCCCCGTCTGCTGCGCTACGGCAGGACCCGCGGCCTCCTGCTCGGCGGCGTGATCTGGGGGGCGTGGCACGTTCCGATGACCGCGCTCGGCGGCAGCTACCCGGGCCATTCCGTGCTCCTGGGCGTACCGGTCGCCGTGATGACGGCCATGCTCCTCGGAACGGTGATCGCCACCGTCCGGCTGGCCACCGGGTCGGTGTGGGCGGCTGTCGCGGCGCACCTGTCGCTCAACGAGTTCGCGCTGCCGCTGACCCGCACCGTCTCGGGCCACCTCGTCGACCCGCTGAGCATCACGACCTGGCCGGCGAGCGCCGTTGCCGTGCTGGGCATCTGGCTGACCAGCCGAACGCGGTGCGAGCCCGACGAACGGCCGTTGCCGGCGTGAGCGGCGCTCGTCGCGTCGACTCCTCCAGGCCCTGTCGTCAGTGCCTCAGCGGCATGCTCCGCACGGCCGCTCGAGTTCGACCACGGCATCGAGCAGCCGGAACGGCTCGCCCGGGACCAGTTCGGTGCTGATCACCGAGTCGTGGAGCACGGTCTCGTACAGCGGTACCCGGTACCGGGGGCGTACATGGCCTTGGCGAGGGCGGCCCGGAGGTGGACGGGTTTGAAGTAGAAGGCGGGTGCGTTGTAGGGCGCGTAGCCGCCCCATGTCGTACGGTCCCGCTCCATCTGCCAGAGCTGGCCGGTGACCGGGGTGCCGGAGCCGTGGCTGAAGTCGAGCACGCCGTTCGCCCAGGAACCGGCGTTCTCCGAACCGAGGACCAGCTTGCGGTCGGCGGACAGTCCGGCCATGCGCTTCAGCCGGTTCTCACGGTCCTGCGCCTGGGTCATCGGGTGGGCGGCACTGCGGTCGGTGAACAGTTCGCCGGCGGCGTCGACGTCGAGGAAGTAACTGCCGGCGCCGTTCGCGGTCGTCTCGTCGGTGCGGACGTCCGGGTGGGCTGGACTTCGCCGCGTTGTCGAGGAGGCTCGACAGCAGGCGGGAGAGCCGGGCCGGTACGCCCGCGACGGTGGCGGTGTGCGCGTCGGGGTCCGCGGAGAGGGTGAAGTGGACGGCGGGCCAGTGGTCGCGGGCGGCGTCACGTCTGATGCACCGGCGGCCCAGGACAGCCTCGCGGGCCGCTGCCAGGAGGGCCGGTGCGACCGCGCCACCCCTGCGCTTCTCCTGGCGCGTCGCTGAGCCGGCCCGCTGCCTGTCTCGGGTTCCTCGTGGGCGGCGAAGTTGCCGCTGCGGGGCATGCGGGTGTAGCGCGTGAGGTGGTAGGTGCGCTCGGCCCAGCTCCGCGGTGGTCGGGAGAGGCCTGCGGGAAACAGGAGAGGACACAAGGCGATGGACCGCCGGCGAGGCCAGGACACCGGACCCGCGCCTACCGAGGACGCTGCCTGGTGGGCCGGGCTCGGGCTGACCGGAGGAGTGGTCCTCGTCCTCGCCCTGATCGGAGCAGGGCTGTTCCTGCGGCTGGTCCTGCGCGGAGACTCGGCCGACAGCGACTGGTCCCACCACTACGGGGCCGGCAAGATCCTGGCCATCGGATGCGTCGTGCCGGTACGACGCTCCTGGCCCGCCGCCGCTGAAGGGGGCCGCGAGGGGTCCCGCGCCGCGTTCAGCCCTGCTTGGGGGCCGTGATGGGCATCAGCCGCAGCGTGAAGGAGTGACCGGCCGGGTCGGCGTATCCGCGTTCCTCGTACGGCCCCGCCGGGTCCTTGGTCTCGACGGGGCGGCCGCCGAGGCCCACCACCCGCCGCTCGGCCTCGTCCATGTCCTCGACGAAGAAGACCAGATGGGCCTGGAGGGAGTTCTCCGGGCGCGGCCAGCTGGGCGAGGTGGCGTTCAGGTCGCGGCGGAAGGCCAGCCGTATCCCGTCGGCGCCGCGGACCTCCACGAGGTTGGCGGAGGCCTCTGTCTGCTCGCCCTCCAGCAACTGCTGGTAGAACGCGGAGAGTTTCTCGGGCTCGGCGCAGTCGAGGACCACGGTGCCCGCCTTCACCACTGCCATGCTTCCTCCCAGTGACGGCCTGCTTCTACGGATGTCCGCTGCCGCGGGATTCACTCCGCGTACGGCGGCGCCAGTCCCGGCACCACCGGACCGGTCGGGCGTCGGACGCTCCACCGGTGGGGCGCCAAAGCCTCACGTCCGCGCTCATGACGAACGGGCCTCTCGGCCGTCCGTGCTGCAGCGTGCCGCCCTCATCGCCGGCTTCCCGAGCGCGCGTCGACCTGAGCGACGGCCGCCGAAGCGGTCGGCGCCCGTCGCCGCACCGGGGCCGAGCGCCGGCGCCGGGGCGCCGCAACGCCGGCGAACCGCCCCGGCTGCTTCGCACACTTCTGCGCCGCCGCGGCTACGGGAGCCCGCCGGCTCCTGGCGTGGTCGGCCAGATGTTCCAGCAGGGACCTGCCCACCCCGCGCCGAGCGCTGCCCGGGTGCACCGAGACCTGCTCGACATGGAAGTTGCCGTCGACGCGGTCGGCGATGAGGTAGGCGACCGCCGCGTCGGCCGCATCGACCGCCACCCAGGCCCTCCCGTCGCGCTGGTACCGGGCGAGCTCGTCCGCAGTGAGCGGCTCGTCCCCGGCGATCTCCGGCATGCCTATGTCGTGGTACAGCTGACCGGCGGCCCTCTCGATGTCCTGGAGAACGGGCAGCTCGCTCACACGCGGGGATCGGATGTCCATGTGCTCATTGTCCGGGACGGGACGGCGCGCTCCGGGTCGCGTTCCGTCCCCCGGACCGCCCGGTCAGGCCGCCGAGTACGGCAGGAGTTCGCCGTCGATCCGCTCCCAGGCCGACTTGAGTTCGGCGAGCAGCGCGGGCCGGTCGGCGGCGAGGTCGGCCTGCTCGCGGGCGTCCGTGGCAAGGTCGTACAAGTGGTCCTTGCCCTGGGCGTCCTGGTAGTACTTCCAGCCGCCGCGCCGCAGCGCGCGGTTGCCGCGCACCCGCCAGAACAGGTCGCGTTGCGGGACGTCCTCCCCGCGCAGCAGATAACCGGCGAGACTGTGTCCGTCCAGCGGGTACGCCGGGTCCGGCCGGGCCCCGCCCAGATCCAGCAGCGTGGCGGTCCAGTCGGGGGAGTAGACGGGTTCGTGGCTGACCTGGTGACCGTCGACGGCGGCCGGCCAGCGCAGCACGGTCGGCACCCGGATGCCGCCCTCCAGTAGTTCCGACTTGCCGCCGCTGAGCGGCCACTGGTAGGAGAAGCGCTCGCCGCCGTTGTCGCTGGCGAAGACGACCACGGTGTTCTCCTCCTGCCCGGAGCGGCGCAGCGCGGCGAGCACCTCGCCGATCGACGCGTCCAGGTTCTCCACCATGTCCCTGTACTTCTCCACCGAGCCGCCGTCGGTGTGCTGGAGGGCACCGAGGACGTTCCCCGCGCGGATCTTCGCGGCGATCCCGGCGGCCGTCTCCTCGTCCTCCTCGGTCAGCCACGGCCAGTGCGGGGTGGTGAAGTTGAGGTTCAGCAGCCAGGGCCGGTCGGGTCGGCGGCCCACGTAGTCCACCGCCCGCTCGGTCAGGACGGTGGTGTAGTAGCGCAGGTCCTTGTAGGTGGCGTCGCCCTCGTACAGGTCGTAGTCGCCGAGCTGGCCGAGTTTCGAGAAGTACTCCAGCGCGCCGCCGAAGTTGCCGAAGAACTCGTCCCAGCCGGACTTGGTGGGGCTGTAGTCCGGGAGCCAGCCGCAGTGCCACTTGCCGATCAACGCGGTCGCGTATCCGGCCCGCTTCAACAGCGAGGCCACGGTGGGGTGGTGAGGGTCGAGACCCTGCGTTCTGCTGCCGATGGGCTCGGCCAGGCCGCCCTTGGTGCGGCCCGGAAAGCGGCCCGTGTAGAGGCTGAACCGGGTGGGGGAGCAGGTCGCCGAACCGGAGTAGGCGTCGGTGAACCGCACTCCCTGGCGGGCCAGCCGGTCGAGGTTCGGGGTGCGGATGTGCGGGGCGCCGTAGCAGGAGAGGTCGGCCCAGCCCAGGTCGTCACCGAGGATGAACAGGAAGTTGGGCCGCCGTCCGGGCCGGTACCCGCTCCTGGCCCGGAAGGGCCGCTCGGTCTCCTCCCGCGCGGCCGCGGACGACGCCGCGGCGGCGGGACCGGCTACGGCGGTGAGCGCACCGCCGCCCACCAGACCACCGAAGGTACGACGGGAAACACATGATATGTCGGGCATGAGGAATCCTTGCTCGGGCGGCCCTCGTGGCGGGACGCAGATCAGCGGGCGGCACACCAGCTCGCACACCTCACGGTGCCGGCGGTCATACGGCCGTACACGCACGAGGGACGCGGAATGGGAGTGCGAAACAGGCCCCCGTGAGCGGGGATCTCGGATCACCAGGGCCTACCCGGAGGCTGGCCGGCCGTGGTTCCCCGGGGGGAGGTGCTCTGTGGGCTCAGCGACAGAGGGCGCTGGACTGCCGGCACAGGTCGACGTGCCGCCGCTCCACGAGCGCGGCGCGCGCACGTCGGCGATCAGCTGGCAGCCTCATGGTCAGGGAGGCTGCCAGCGGGGGAAGCGCCGCGTCAAGCCACGTCCGCCCACTGGGACGTACGGCCAAGCGCGCAGCCCGGGTCACGCGTGCATCCGCTCGTGACCCGCGAACCCCTGTCCGCACTGGGCGCGTTGACCAACGGGCTCCGCACAGCTTCGACCGCCTCGTGGCCCCGCAGAGGGAGACTCACGAACACCCGACCAAGCCAGGACGGCGCGTCCACCGGCTCCTCGGCACCCGCGCCGCTTCGGTCACGGCCGGTGCGCCGCGTCGCTGCCGGCCCTGTCCTTCCTGGGACCGACGCCGTCTCCGCGCTCTCCGAGGAGGCCGAGCGCCCGCGCGCCGGGACATCCTGCCCGTCGCCTCCAGCGCGTGACGTCGATCTCCACGCTGTGTTCCACGTCCGCTTCGTACTCGTGGTCAGGAGGGCTGCTGACCGGCTGTCGTGGGTGACTGGTTGACGGGGAAATAGGTTTCGAGCACGTGTCTGCTGGAGCGGGTGGCGGAGTGGCCGGGGCCGAGGACCCGTGCCAGGTCCGCGACGACGCCGGCCATCAGCCGCCTCGCTTGCGCGTGGTCCCCGGCGGCGTAGACGAAATCCGCGTGCAGGTGCCGGCTCCAGAGGGTGGATCTGTGGTCGGGGCCGAGGACCCGCGCCCGGTCCAGTGCGTTCTGCGCCAACAGCCTGGCCGCCTCCGCAGGGTGGCCCCCCTTGCCGAGGAAGAGCGCGTACAGCTGTCCGCTGCGGAGGGTCTCCTCGTGGTCGGGCCCGAGGATCCGCTCTCGGTCCGCGAACACTCCGGCCATCAGCCGCGCCGCCTGCGCGGGTTGTCCGGCGATGTCGAGGTAGAAGGCGTGCATGTGGCGGCTCTGGATGGTGTCGGGATGGTCCGGACCGAGGAACCGCGCCTGATCGACCGCCAACTGCTCCATCTGCCGCGCCGCTTCCGTCGGATCCAGATCGCGCTCGTTCTGCCGGGTCCGGGTGTACCGAAGAGTCAGCTCCTCACGGGTCGGCGGTACCTCGCCGGCTGATTGCGGACCCGGGTCGAGGAGGCGGTGACGGGGGAGCAGCTCGGTCACGAGAGCGGGCCACGGAGTGCCGCTCGGCCACTGTTCGGGCGGGCGCCAGGACGCGGTGACGGCTCTCAGGACCTCATGCGGGGTGGGCCGGTCGGCGGGTTCCTTGGCCAGGCAGGCGGCGACCAGGCCGCGCAGCGGCGCGGGGACGCCGTCGAGCCGCGCATCGTCGTGGACGATGCGGTGCAGCAGGGCCAGTGGCGGGCCCCCGCCGAACGGGCTCTGTCCGGTGGCGGCGAAGGCGAGGACGAGTCCCAGCGTGAACACGTCGCTGCCGGGACCGAGTTCGTCGGCGCCGATCTGCTCGGGCGACATGAATCCGGGGGTGCCGACGACCACGCTGTCCGTGGTCAGGGATGCGTGATCGAGGGCGCGGGCGATGCCGAAGTCGATCACTCGCGGGCCGTCGGCGGCCAGCAGCACGTTGGCGGGCTTCAGATCGCGGTGCACCACCCGGGCGGCATGGATGTCCTGCAGGCCCTCAGCGAGTCCGGCGGCCAGCGGCCACAGCGACTCCAGCGGGAACGGTCCGGCCTCGGCCACCGCCTCGGCCAGGCTCGGCCCCGGTACGTACACGGTCGCCAGCCACGGCGGGTCGTCCTCCGGCCCGGCACCCACCAGCGGCGCGGTGAAAGCGCCACTCACCGCCCGGATCGCGGCCACCTCCTGGGCGAAGCGCCGACGGAAGTCCCTCTGCCGCGCCAGGTGTTCGTGGACCACCTTGACCGCCACCGCCCGGCCGGACGGCGACCGGCCCAGAAAGACCCGGCCCATCCCGCCCTGCCCCAGCCGCGCCCGCAACGTGTAGGGACCGATCTGCCGTGGGTCGCTCGTGCCCAGATCCTCCATGACCGCCCCCGATTCGATCCGTCCGTACGACCAATCTGCGCTGTGGCGCGATCGTAGCGCCGAGGAGAGAACGAGAACAGCGGCAACAAGCCGCCGCACGCGCCCTGCCGGGCAGGGCGACGCCCTGATACGGATCGTCGGCGAGCTGACCGGCGGTTGCCTTGCGGTTTCTCAACGCAGCGCCCTTTCCTTCACGCTGTCCGCCAGATCGGACACTCTCGTCGTTCCAGTGTGCCGACGTGCCGACGTGCAGCGCTTACGGGAACGCGCCGCGCGGGAGCCTCTGGCTCACCGTTCGTCACGTCTGCCGACCCGCAGCCTCCGCCCCCCCGGGTTCCGGGGGTGAGTGCCCGGCCCCAGGGAGTCGATGAGGGGGAGGGGGTAGCCGGCGGCCTGGAGCGGGGCAGTCGGTCGCCCGTCACGCCGGCCTTGACCCCGCACAGGGCGGTCGCGCCGGGGGCCGCGTCCAGGATGTGCCAGGCTTCGGTCTTCCCGTTGGGGGCTGCCCTCCAGCCGCCGGGCCGCCTCGTCGTCGGCGTGCAGGTGGACGGGCAGGGCGCCGGTGGCGTCGATGAACTTCGTCAGCAGCGGGAAGTACGAGCCGGACCTCCCGGGGCCCATGAGTTCCTCGGGGTGATCGGCGACCACACGGCGCAGGGACCGGCCGGCCAGCGGACCGTCGGTCACGACACTGCCGGAGCCGTCGACGTCGCTGCATTCCCAGGTCTCCGCGATGCTCCAGTCCGGCAGCCCCGACTTGCCCAGGCGGCGGGCGATGGCGTGCCCGCCGAACACCAGCGGCCTTGCCGTGACGGAGAGCCGCAGCGGACACGACACCGCCCGGTCCGCGTTCACAGGATCGGCTGTCCGCCGGTGACCGCGATCCGGGCCCCGGAGACGTAGCTCGCCTCGTCGGAGGCGAGCAGTACGTAGACCGGCGCCAGTTCGGCCGGCTGGCCCGGCCGGCCCAGGGGCACCTGCGATCCGAAGCTCTCCACCTGCTCCGGCGGCATGGTCGCCGGAATGAGCGGTGTCCAGACGGGCCCGGGGGCGACGCTGTTGGCGCGGATGCCCTTGGAAGCCAGCATCTGGGCGAGCGAGCCGACCATGTTCGCGATGCCCGCCTTGGTGACGTCGTAGGGCAGCAGCTGCGGGGGCGGACTGTCGGAGTTGACCGACGTGCTGCCGATGATCGACGCGCCCTCGGGCATGTGCGGGACGGCGGCCTTCGCCAGGTGGAAGAAGGCGCTGAGGTTGACCGCCAGTGTGCGGTCCCACTCCTCGTCGGGGATGTCCTCGATGGAGTCGCGGGTCATCTGGAACGCGGCGTTGTTCACCAGCACGTCGATCCGGCCGAACTCGTCCACGGCCTTGCCGACGATCGACCGGCAGTGCGCCGGGTCGGCCACGTCCCCCGGGCACCAGGACACACCTGCGGCCGGCTTCGCGCACCCACCGCTCGGTCTCCCGCGCGTCCTCGTGCTCGTCGAGGTAGGAGACCAGCACGTCCGCGCCCTCACGGGCGTAGGCGATCGCCACCGCACGGCCGATCCCGCTGTCCCCGCCCGTGATCACCGCGGCCTTGCCCGCCAGCCGTCCGGACCCCCGGTAACTCTCCTCACCGTGATCGGGCCGCGGTGTCATGGCGGCGGTGACGCCCGGCGGGACCTGTTGCTGACGAGGCTGGGACATGGGCAACTCCCTGAGATCGTTCGAACGCGCGCGGCACGGTGCACGGGGGGACCGGCGCGGGGCCGGGTCGAAGCGGCGAGTACCCCGCCGTGCCGGTGCCCACCGCGGCGCACCGCTCGCTCCCGTCACGGCCCGCTCGTCACCTCTGGTTCCCGGCCCCGCAGAGCGCGGGCGACAGCGTCCCTGATCCCATGCCGCGGTGTGTCCGCCGGCCGGGCGGTTACCCAGGTGGCGCCGTGGGCGCGCTCGTTGCCGCACGTCCGCACGGAGAGCGAGGGAGAGTGGGTCATGACGCGCCAGGGGCCGCCCAAGGACGAGGACAGGGCCGGGCGCCTGCGTGAGATCGCCTCGGACGTGTTCGGCTGGGACACGCTCCTGTCCTGCTGGCGGCGGACCAGGTCGACCGGCTGGCAATCACCGTCTTCCCGGTCTTCCTCGGCGGGGGGCCGCGTCTCTTCGAAGACGGCTTGCCCCCAGGACAGTGGGCACTCACCAGTCACGCGGCCGGAGAGCACGGCACGCTGTCCGTCGTCTACGACCGGATCCGCTGAGCCCCCGCACCCGTCGAACAACTCCGCCGCGAACGCCTCCGGATCCTCCCGGACCCCGGCCGACTCCTCAGGTGTCACACCAGCACAACGACGCTCGCAGAGCAGCGGACACGCCACTCACAAGTGGAGATGACCAAGCCCTGCTAGCCGATCGAGAAGGTGGCGTCCGCAGCGGCGTGGTCGACGGGACCGCCGAAGCGGGTCGAGCCACGCGCCACCGCTTGCTGCGGTGTGAGGAAGCGGCCGACGTGTGACGATCAGTCGGCCCGCCCCGGCCGTCCTGGCTGTCTTGCCGGTGTCCTCGGGCGTGTGGTGCACCTGTTCGCCTTCGACCGGTGCCTGTGCGCTCTCCGGCTTCGCACAACAGTACGTCGCATCCCTCGGCCAGCTCCGTGAGGCTCTGGCACGGTGCCGTGTCGCCGGAGTACACCAGCGATCTGCCTGCCGCCTCGATGCGCACGGCGAAGGCCGGAATGCCGTGCGAAACCGCCCGGCTGGTCAGGCGGAGCGAACCAACGGCCGCCTGGTTCGGAAAGCGGATGGCGTCTCACCCCAGCCGAGACCAGGCAGCGGCAACAGCACGCCCTCGCGGCATAGCCATCGAGTGTCCACGATCACGGGGAAACTTCACCGAAGCCCTGCCCCCGCACCCTGCACAAACGCCCTCCCTGTCGGGCATCGAGCCAGGATTCAGCCCGCCGCATGTGCTGCGGAGCGTGCCTGCAAGATCCCTTCAATGCCATCGAGGAACGTCTCGGTGATCAGTCGTGGATCAGAGAGGCACCCTGCGGCCATGGCTCCGTCGCGGAGCATGGCGAAGTGCCGTCCTGCCGCCTCGGCGGGCGCGTCTCCGACCTGCGCCAGCAGGGCCGTGACCGTGTCGAGGAACCACTGCCGGTGCGCGAGAACGGCCTGGTGTATCGGGTGCGCCGGATCGGGATACTCGACCGCGGCATTGAGGAAGGCGCAGCCGCGGAAGCCTTCCGACCGGATGCCCTCCGCGATGGCGCGGCCGACCGCGCGCACCTTGTCGCCCGGGGTTCGAGCACTCTCCTGGGCGGCCGTCAACTGCCCCCTGATGCCCTGGTCGGCCTGCTCGAGGTAGGCGAGAACGAGATCCTCCTTCCCGGAGAAGTGGCGGTACAGGGTCGCCCGGGTCACCCGCGCTTCGTCGATGATCCGGTCGACGCCGACGGAGTGGATCCCCTCCGCGTAGAAAATCCTTACCGCGGTCCCGAGCAGCCGCGCTCGGGCCTCGGACGTGCTGCCCTCTTTTGTCTTCCGGCTCATGGCTCCCACTCTACAACCGGGGGAGAACGTTCAGTCTTGACAGGTCGACGGGCGCGTTCAATGATGAGAAGAGACCGAACGTTCTCCCTCGTTTTCGAACATTCCTCCTCGTTTTGGAAGGCGGATTCGCCATGGACACCGTCGTCAGTCGACCCGCTACCGCCACCCCGGCCGAGCTCCCCGCGGCTCTGCGCAGGCTGTATCTCCTGCGTTTCGCGTTCGCCGCCATCTGGGCGGCCCTGCTGTTCGCGACGGCCGACAGGCTGGGCCCGCTGAGCGGGACGCTGCTGGTGCTCTACCCCCTCTTCGACGCGGCCTGCGCGGTGGTCGACCTGCGGTCGGCCCGGGCGGCCGACGGCGCGGTCAAGAGGCTGTCCGTGAACATCGCGCTCAGTGCTCTCGCCGGCATCGCCCTGGCCGTCGCGCTCGCCTCCGGCATCCCGGCCGTTCTGCGGGTCTGGGGTGTCTGGGCCGTCACGGCAGGCATCACGCAGCTCGCCGTGGGCCTGGTCCGGCGCCGGATGGGCGGGCAGTGGCCGATGATCGCGAGCGGGGCCATCTCCACCCTCGCCGGCGCGAGCTTCTTCCTGCAGGCCGGCAAGGACGGCGCCACGCTCACGAATCTCGCGGGGTACGCCTTCCTCGGCGGCGTCTTCTTCCTCGCCTCTGCGCTTCGCCTCAAGCCTGCGGAACGGAACAACTGAAAACCCGTCGGCGCGGACTCCCCGTTCATGGAGGGACGGGGCCAGACGCGGCGCCCTTCGACTCCTGTCGAACAGGCATCACGCTCAGCATGACAGCTGCCACTCGCCCGTCGTCCCACGCAAACGGCTCAGGCGCTCCTGGGCCCCCATGACCAGGTTCTCGTCCCGGCACCGGACTATCCCATGCGGCCCGCATCCGTCGTCGTGGCGGGCCCTGGGCCCGGCGACGGGTGGGCGACCGCCGGGGCGTGCGGCCACCGGGCGGGAGCGTCCTCCGGAGGACGCCCGCTTCACCGGGGCGGCGTGCCCGGCCCGGCCGTGGCCTGGTGTTCCAGCAACTCGTGGGCCCGGTCGAGGGCCTGGCCGAACGGGTCGGGGAAGACGCCCAGGCCGTACGCGACCACCGCCCCCTCGTGCAGCAGCATCAGTCCTTGCGCCAGCCGGTCCGCGTCCGCCTCGTCGATCTCGCGGGCGAGGCGGGTGAACAGGCCGAGCATCCACTGCTTCTGCCCCGTGATGACCGGGTACGCCGGGTGTGCCGGATCACCGATCTCCGCATGAGCGTTGATCATGCTGCATCCTCTGGAGCCGTGTTCCCCCGCCCAGGCGCGCGCGGCCCGGAAGACGGCCAGAATCCGGGTCGTCGGCGCCTGTCCCGCGACCGCGTCCAGGTGGGTGCCGAGCAGTTCCCGCCAGCGTTCGTCGCGTCGGGCGAGGTACTCCACGACGAGTTGCTCTTTCGAGCCGAACCGGTCGTACAGCGTCTTCTTGGTCACCCCCGCCTCCGCGGCGATGAGGTCCACGCCCACGGGGTGGATGCCGTGCTCGTAGAACAGCCGCTCGGCGGCTTCCAGCACCCGTCGCGCGCCGGGTGTCATGCGGATACGGTGCGGGACTTCCTCGGGCTCCATGAGCCACGAGTATACCGGTCTGTATAGTGGGCACTGTGGAAGGTATACCGTTCTGTATAACTCCGGGTATCCACGGGATGTGGTCAAGTGAACGCCCTGCTCTCCGTCGCCTTCGTCCTGTGCTGGAGCTCCGGCTTCATCGGAGCCAAGCTCGGCGCTGGAACATCGACCGTGACCACGCTCCTGATGTGGCGCTTCCTGCCGCTCGCGCTGGTCCTCGTCGCCGCCGCGCCCCTCTCCCGGGCGGCGTGGCGGGGCCTGGGGCCGCGGGATCTCGGCCGGCAGACCGCCATCGGCGCGCTGTCGCAGAGCGGGTACCTGCTCAGCGTCTACCACGCCATCCAGCTCGGCGTCTCAACCGGAACCACCGCTCTGATCGACGGCGTCCAGCCGCTTGTCGCCGGTGCGCTGGCCGGACCGCTGTTGCGGCAGCACGTCTCACGCCGGCAGTGGGCCGGGTTGTGGCTGGGACTGGTCGGGGTCGCCACCGTCACCTCCGCCGACGCGGCGGCCTCGGGGTCCGACGTCGCCTGGTGGGTGTACCTCGTGCCCTTCCTCGGCATGCTGTCCTTGGTGGCGGCCACCCTCCTGGAGGGCCGCTCGCGCGTACCGGTCGCGCCCCGGGCGGCGCTGACGATCCATTGTGTGACCAGCGCGGTCATCTTCTCCACGCTGGCTGTCGGCAGGGGAGCGGCGGTCCCGCCCGCCTCCTTCTCGTTCTGGGCGGCGACCGCGTGGCTCGTCGTGCTGCCCACCTTCGGCGGGTACGGCCTGTACTGGCTGATCCTGCGCCGCAGGGGCGTCACCGAGGTCAACACCCTCATGTTCCTCATGGCCCCGGTCACCGCCCTGTGGGGCGCCCTCATGTTCGGTGAGCCCTTCGGCGTGCGGACCGCCCTCGGACTGGTCGCCGGTGTCGCGGCCGTGGCCGTCGTCCGCTGCGGGGCGGGCACCCCCCGCTCGGCCCGCCCGATCCGCCGTCGGCCCGGGCGACCGGCCGGTCGGGCCGCGATCGGAGCCGGCGATGGGGGTGCGGCCAGGAACGGCAGGAGAACATCGGCCGGCTCGTCGGGGGCTGCCTCCGCCAGGTCGGTGCTGCGCCAGTGATGACCGGTCCTGGGAGCGCCGTGCAGCAGCACTGCCGCACGGCCGGACCCCGCCGATCAGTGGTCGAAGGCCGGGGTCCCCGGTGCCGGCCTCACCCGTTGCGTCGACTCGGACACGGGACGCCAGCGGCGGCTCGTTTGGCAGACCGCCGTTGCGGACCCGGCGCTTGCGGTGACGCGTCCAACCGTCCACGGCGCGGGGCGCGCATATGCCCCTCATCCCTTGGAAGTAACCCATATTTTGTGTGCTTGTACGGCTGAAGTAAGGGCATTCGGTGGCCAGGAGGTTGATAACGATGGTTCCCCTGCTTCTGGTTCTTCTGCTGGCTCTGATCCTCTTCGGTGCGGGCTTCGCACTGAAGGCACTGTGGTGGATCGCGGTGATCGTGTTCATCGTGTGGCTGCTCGGCTTCGTCGTCCGGTCCGCGGACAGTGGCGGCAGCAAGGGCCGCTGGTACCGCTGGTAGACGAAAGACGCCCGGCGCGAGGAGTGTGCCGCGCGAGCAATGAGTGGGCCCGGCCGACATGGCCGGGCCCACGGGCGTGAAAGAGGAGCTTCTTCGCGGCGGTTGGGAGGGATCGGGCTTATCGGACGCACCGCAGGGTACGTGAGTCCTGCACCGGCCCCACAGGCTCAGCAGTGGAACCCTGCTCCTCCTGTCTGCGGGGCCGGTGCGTATCGATGTCCGGGCGGTGGTACTGCTGGCCGACTTCGCCAACCTGTGCGCGGACGCGTCCGGTTGGAACCGGGCGACCTGATCGACCAGGACCTCCGGGGCGCCCGGCTTCCGCTGCCGGTCTCCCACCGCACGACCTTCAGGAGCCCACACAACCCTTGATGATCGCGTGGTGGCCGTCCCAGCTTGTTATTCAACCTTTGTGAGCTTTGAGGCGATTACGTTCAGCGATGGTCTCGGGTCGTCTGGTTGTTTTGCCCACGTTGTGTCGGGTGGCGGGATGCCGGTTCTTCGAGCCAACTGGCCTCCTGGTTCGGATCTTGAGGGTCGCGATGTAAGGGTGGGGCAGTGCAGAGGCTGTCGCACAACCTCCCCCTGACGGTGGTCAAGAGCGATTCGTTGTTCGGTTCCAACCGTCGTACAGGCTGCGGAACCTTGGCTTATGCGGCGGAACTTCCTGTTGTGCGACCGCGGCGTGACCTTGAGATGCCGCAGAACGTACGGGAGTGGCCGCCGCCCGAGCACCTGCGCTGGAAGGTGCTCGACATCGTCGAAGACGAAGCCCGGGCCGAGGCAGACCGGGCGGCAGGTCGCCGCGGGGCAAACGGCCGGCCGCCGGTCTCGATGGAGCACAAGACCGTCCTGGTGCGGCAGCGGGCTAGGCTGGTGAAGGCGCGGGCCCGGCTGGAGCGAGTCCGTCCCCCCAGCCTGTCCCGTCTCCGGAGGAGGGCCCCGGACGGCCTCCGAATACGCCTGCGGCAGGCGTACGCCTCAACCGCGAGGACGGCGGCGCCGTCGCTCACGAGGTGGGCCCACCAGTGGTGGTACGGCATCGTGGGCAACGACGAATACGGGGCGTCCTGGCTCGACGAGAGCTTCGCCCAGTACGCGAACGCACGCTTCTACGGCCGGGACACCCGCGACTGCTGGTCGGATGTCGACTGGCCGAGCGAGCAAGCCGCGATCACCAATTCGAGGGCCTACTGGAGCAGCCATCGAGGCGATTACCACCTCGTCGACACAGCCGGCCCCTGCGCCCTGTCCGACCTGGAGTGCACCATTGAAGCCGACACGATGGCGCGACTCCTCAAGCGGTACGCCCACGACCACTGGTACGGCGTGTCCGCCACCGCCGACTTCAAGAAGGCCGCGCAGTCCGTGACGGACCATGGCCTGGACGCTTTCTGGGCGAAGCACTGCAACCGGTGAATCCGCCGGATCGGCCGGGGGGGCCGAGCAGCCACCGCGGCCGATCCGATCGTAAAGGGATGTTCTCGCAGATCAGGCGCCACAGAACTCGGCGTCGACGACCCGCTGTTCGTGGACGTTCCAGTCGCCGTTGAAGTTCAGCGACAGCACGTGATCACCGTCCGCCGTCGCCATGGTCTGCGATATGGAGCCCTGGATGCCGCCGTTGTGCCCCCATACCTCGGTGCCGCACGACAACGTCATCTCCATCAGCCCCGGGCCGTAGGAGAAGTTCGGCAGACCCTTGATCATCACGGTCGTCATCATCTGCTTCAGCTCAAGGTCTTTCAGGAGCCGGCCGGAGAACAGGGCCCGGCAGAAACGGTTGAGATCATGGTTGTTGGAGATCATTTCTCCGGCAGCACCCGCGAAGGAGGTGTTCATCTCGGTGACGTCGTAGACAGTGCCGTCGTGCTCGCCCGGACCGGCGAGTTCACCGGTCAGCTTCGAATAGGCGCGTCCGCTGGGTCCGGGGACACGGACGCGGTTGCCCGGCACGCTGGTGGAGTTCAGGTGCAGGGGGCGCAGAATACGCCGCTCGATCTCGTGGGGGTAGGAATGGCCGGTGACCTTCCTGATCACCGTGGAGGCGATGACGTAGTTGGTGTCGGAGTAGCTCCAGGAGTCACCCGGGGCGAAGGTGGGCCGGTGGGTCATGGCGAGCCGGACGATGCGCCGGGGTGTCCAGGTCTCGTAGCGATGCCGGAGGAAGTCGGTGCTGAACTCCCGCCGCTTGAAGCTTTCGTCGTCGGTGTAGCTGTAGATGCCGCTGGTATGGTTCAGGAGCCGGCGGAGCTTGATCTCGCTGCCGTCGTTGCCGTTCCCCTCCACCAGACCCGGTAGCCAGTGATCCACCGTGTCCTCCAGGCTCAGCTTGCCCTCAGCCTCCAGCTGGAGCACCACCGTGGCCATGAACGTCTTGGTGATCGAGCCGACGCGGTGACGGTCATCGGCGCGCGGCTTGCGCCCGGTCGCCAGATCCGCGGTGCCCGCACGACCCGTCCAGGCGGTGTGCCCCACCTCGGCGAGCACGATGCCACCGGGCGGCCCGTCCTGGACCACCGACTCCAAGGCTTTCCGGGTGGCCTGGTGTCCCGCCCGCGCGGCGGCCGCGTCCTGGGTGCTCGCGGCCGACGCGGGCAGGGTGAGTCCGGCGCCCATCACGGCCGCCGCCATCGCCCCGACGGCAGCGACTCGCCTCCCGCGCCCCGGCCGCCCGCGACCGCCGCGCTTGGACGAACGTGCCTCGTCAGCTGCGTCTACCGTCTACGGCTTCCTACCCACCACCGGCAAGTGGCTTCAGCGAGTGAACAGCTCGGGGTTCTTGCGGACGAAATCGGCTACTCCTGCAGCGGACCGCCCGGTGACCTCTGCCATGCCTTCTGCCTGGCGGTCATAGCGGCCGGCCAGGTGCAGGCGAGCCATGGTGGAGATGTGCTGGAAGACGTGGTCCGGCAGCTCCAGTGCCCCGAGATCGTTGTCGAGCCATTCCTGCAACGGGACGTCGGTGTAGCCGATCGTGCGGTGCAGAGCATCGGAAATCTCCGTGGCCAGAGCGGCGACGTCCTGTGATCGGGGACCGGTCAGCTCATAGGTCCGGCCGATGTGCCCGGCCGCATCGGCCAGAATCTTCTCGACGGCGGCGGCGACGTCACCGGCCGCGATGGGGGAGGTTCTCGCCTCGCCGAAGGGCCATCTGATCAGGCCATCCTTGGCGATCGAGGCAAACACGGTCTGGAAGAGGGGGTTCTCCATGAAGACGGTGGGCCTGACCTGGACCACGGGCAGGCCTGACCAGCCGAGAACCTGCTCGACCAGCCACTGCTGACGATGCTGGTGCGAGTCGGAGCCGCTGGTGGCGTCCATCTCGGCTACGGTCAGCTGCGACATGTTGACGAACGCCTCCAGGCGTCCGTAGGCGCGGGCGACCGCCGCTGTCGTCACAGCAGCCAGCAGGTACTGGGCCGACACGGCCATGCCGAAATACATCCGGCCGCAGCCGTCGAGGGCGTCGGCGACATCACGGGCACACGTCAGGTCCCCGACCACGACCTCGGCACCCGTGGCGCGCAGCGCCTGGGCACGGTCGTCATCCTGGCGCACCAGAGCACGCACCTGGAAGCCCCGGCGCCGCAGCCCTTGGACCACGGTTCTGCCGACGGCCCCGACGCTGCCCGCAGCACCGGTCACCAGGATGGGCCGCATGCCTGCTTCCGGACTGGAGTCCATGTCGGCAGCCTGCGGCCCGTACGGCCCGGGCGCAAACCGTGGTGACGTCCGGCCCCGGCGGAGGCCAGGCGATCGGCATGCGCCCGCGGCCCGAACCGCTGCTCCATTTCCTCGTCCGCCGTCTCTCCCTGGCACGCGGGGCCATGAGACCGGCACCTCCGCGGCAGCGCCGCGACCAGCGGATGGACCAGAGTGTGACGCCAGAGAAGTCGCCCAAATACAATTATTTATCTGACTATGCCGCTATTGCTGGCAAAGGTGAGGTCGGGCCATGGACGGTATTGCCGACATGGGAGGAGCCCCAGGCTGGGGCTCCGTGCATCCGCCGAGACAAGATGAACCCGTTTTCCCAGAGCCCTGGCAGGGCCGGGCATTCGCGCTCGCGATCCTCTCGAACAGGGTGTCCGGGGGAAACCTGGACTCCTTCCGGCACGCGCTGGAGCGCCTGGACCGGGCGCACTACATCGATGACGGATACTACGGGCGCTGGCTCAACGCCGGAGAGCTGAGACTTCTCGACAGCGCCGTCCTGGCACCTGGTGCGGTCGACGCCCGCGCCCGCAACCTCCGCGGCGACGACGTGGAGGAGCCCCCGGTCCCGGAGCCGGCCAAGCCCGACTACGCGCCGACCGCCGACGGCACACTGCGCTGCCTCGACACCGCGCCGGCCTTTGCCGCCGGCGAGCGCGTGCGTGCCAGGGACATGTCGCCGGCCGGACACACCAGGCTGCCGCGCTATGTGCGAGGGCATGTCGGCGTCGTCGACATCATTCAGCCCGCCGGCGTGCTGCCGGACTCCAACGCGCACTTCCTGGGCGAGAACCCACAGTACGTCTACTCGGTGCGCTTCCACTCTCATGACCTGTGGGGCGCTGGCGCCGAGCCCTTCGAGCTCACCGTGGACATGTTCGAGAGCTACCTGGAGACCCCCTCATGACCATCACCGCCGGATCAGCCGAGCGCCTTCCCCCGGCCCTGCGCACCGAGGCGCTCGAGCAGTTGCTCACCGAGCGGGGCCTGATCGATCCGAAGGCGATGAACGGGCTCATCACCACCTACGAGACCAACATCGGACCGCTCAACGGAGCGAAGGTCGTCGCCAGGGCCTGGACGGACCCCGAGTACCGTCGCCGACTGCTCGAGGACGGCACGGCCGCCATCAAGGAGCTGGGCTTCGGCGGGTTCCAGGGCGAGCACATCGTCGTGGTGGAGAACACCGCGACCACGCACCACGTGGTCGTCTGCACGCTGTGCTCGTGCTACCCCTGGCCGGTGCTCGGCCTGCCTCCGAGCTGGTACAAGGATCCCGCCTACCGCGCCCGGGTGGTGAAGGAGCCGCGCACGGTGCTCTCAGAGATGGGACTCGAGCTGGCCGACGACGTGCGGATCACCGTCCACGACTCCACCAGCGAGGTGCGCTGGCTGGTGCTGCCCGAGCAGCCGCCCGGCACCGAGCATCTGACCGAGGAAGAACTCGTCCCTCTGGTGACGAGGGACGCGATGGTCGGAGTGGCCAAGGTGGCGGCACTATGAACGCACCTCTGGACATCGAAGGCCCCGCCGCACCGCCCCGCTCAAACGGCGAGCTGGTGTTCGCCGAGCCGTGGGAGAGCCGAGCCTTCGGGATGGCCGTCACCCTGTACGACGCGGGAGTGTTCACCTGGCCGGAGTTCCAGGCCGCACTGATCGCCCGGATCGCCGTCTGGGAAGCCTCGGCGAAGCGGGACGAACCGTACAGCTACTACGGGCTCTGGCTGGCCGCACTGGAGGATGTGCTCACGAGCGTGCGCGCCGTCTCCACGGGCGAGGTCGTCAAACGCGCCCGATCGCTGGCCCAACGCCCCTCTGGCCACGACCACCGTGACGACCATGACCACCCACACTGACCACGGCGCACGCCCATGTTCACCCCGCCGTTCCTACTGCGCCGTCCGAGCCCGGACTACCGAGTCGGGATCAGGCACAACCCGCCTCGGAAGCGGTGAGGGTGTAGGTGGTTCCGACGCTGGTCTGAACCCAGGCGTCGGGGAGGGCCGCGGCGAGGGCGTGCTGGGCGCGCCGGCCGGTGCAGTGGCCGGGGACGATCAACGCGGGGGCGAGTGCGGTGAGCGCGGCCATCGTGGGGCCGATGACCGGCTCGAAGGCGGGGCCGCTCAGGTGGAAGCCGCCGACGAGGGCCAGCAGTCTGCTGACGCCGGTCAGCCTCATGGCGTGCCGGATAATGTTGACGACTCCGGCGTGTCCGCACCCGGTGATGATGACGAATCCCCGGCCGCGCACGTCGACGACGAGTGCCTGGTCGTCGATGACGGTGGGGTCGTGCCGTCAGCCGTTCCCGTCCCGGGCCTGGTGTGCGGGCGGCATGCCACGCTCGAACTCGGTGGCGCGGTCCACCTCGCCGGTGATCAGATGCCGCCGGCCAGCAGCGACGGCTGCCGCCGCTCGATCACCTCGAACCCCTCGCGTTCCAGGGCACCCCGTGACAGCGTGGGCATCTCCAGCCCCTGACCGGCGGGAAGGTGCAGGCGGCGGCGGGTCCGGACCGCGGGGTGGACGGCCAGCGGGAGGCCGGAGCGCCCGCGCACCCGAGCCAGGCCTTCGAAGCCGTCCGCGTGGTCGAAGTGCCCGTGGCTGAGCACGACGCCCTGGAGGCCGCCGACATCGATGCCGAGACGCTCGGCGTTCACCGCCAGCGCGTCCGGCGACGCTCCGGCGTCGAACAGCAGCATGCTGCTCGTGTTCCCGCTCCGGACGGTGACCAGAGCGGAGAAGCCGTGCTCGGCACACAGCCCCGCGAGAGCTTTGCCGCCGACGAACTGCCGCGCCGCGGCTCGCCCGGTGCACGCCGGCGCCCGGGTGACGCCCTCGGCGGAGGTCAGCAGGGCGTCGAAGGTGTTGTCGACCATCGTCGTGACCCTGGCCTCGTCGACCTCGGGCAGCGTCACCGGGTCAACGACCGGTCCTTCCGCAGTGCGAGGCGCTGAGCACGCCGCCTCGGCCGCCGAGTGCCCGTGGTTGTCGCACATGCTGGAAAGCGCCTCCCCACCGCTACGGCCCGCCGGGAAGGCAGATCCCGGTACAAGCCGCGGACCCACGGCGGCCGCGCCGGCCGCGGGCGCCGCACGGTGTCATGCTTCCACCCGCGCGGGCGGGACGACGACGTCGATGAGCCCGGTGGCCACGTCGTACACGAGCCCTGAGACGAAGACTCCGGCCCGAAGGTCCCGCTTGAGGATCTCGACGTCGACGCGGACGGCGGCGACCGGGTCGGTGACCGCCTTGGCATCCAGACCTGAGGCTGGAACGTCGAAGTAATCGGCCAGCAGCTCAGGGAACGCGGCCAGGTCCGTGATCCCGCAGTCGGTGTGCTGGAGGACCGCATAGTGGTAGTCGGCCGGGCCGGGGCCGCCCGTGCGGCTCCGCACGACCTCCGAGAGCATCCCCAGCGTCCGGAGCGTCGCGGGCGTGACCCGCCCTCCGACGTTGCGGATCACCGCTGCCTCGCCGAGCTTGAGCCCGAGCACGTCCGACGGGTCGACCCGAGGATCGACGCATCCGATGATCGTCAGACTGCCTCGGGGCATGAGCTTGAGGTGGGCGAACGATCCGTCGCTGGCGAACCCGGCGTTCCGCTTGACCAGCTCATCCGTGTCGATCACTGTGCCGGTAACCCCATCCTGCTCTGAGCCTGCCCCCTGGTGACGCCGATGACGTTCCCTACCTGCTTCCAAGCCTGGCCCGCCGCCGCATCCCATGCCACTTCACACTTGCGGCAAACCGTGACCGTGCAGATCAACGCCCTACGACATCCGACACGGCATGTCAGAGCCAGGGTGTGATGCCTGTCTGATACCTCAACTTGCACCCTGCGCGATGAGTCGACACCGGCGCAGCTGCTGCCCTGGTCGAACGGCGGGGGCTTCGTCTGGCGGCACCAGCCGTGGCCGCACCGGCAGGGGCCGCTTCCTACCTGCCGTCTGTGTTCCGGCCGTCTTCGATGACGAACAGTGGTTTGGTGCCATGTGCGGGTGCCTCTGCGAGCGTGACGGCTTCGGTGAAGTGCTCGAGCGGGAAGGGCCGGCCCCGGGGGAATGCTGAGGACCTCATCGGCGACGAGACCGCGGACCCGGGCCAGCGCGTGCGACGCTGTCTCGGGTGAGCAGCAGCCACTCGCCCGGCTGTACGTCGAGTTCGTGCGTGACGAGGAGCAGAGCGGTCAACGGGTTGACGGCGAGCTGGCAGGCGCTGGAGTCGCTCAGGTGGTCGGGGACCGGCAGGAGTCTTTGCGTGTCGGCGACGAGGTATTCCTGTCAGGCGCCGGCCACGGGGGCCCGGGTACCTTCAGGACCGCAGCGACCTCCGCGCGTTGGTCGATCGGCACGGAACCTCGCTCGCCGTCTCGGTGACGGGAGGCAACCGGCCCGGCGTCATCCGGCTCATGCCGCTGCTGGACGCGATCCCGCTGGTAGGGGGACGGCGGGGGTGACCTCGGAGCATAGACCAAAACGACTGTTCGCCGATCGCGGCTACGACGACGAATACCGTCGTCTGCTCTGCTAGCGAGGCGCTTGCCGCAGCGCAGCGCCGCGTCGCTTCACGCTATGCCCGGCCCGGGAAGATTCCCTGCGGCGGACTGTGCACCGTCGGCCTCCCGTGCTCCTCCCAGGTCGGTCATCGGCGGTGCGTGCGTCGCAGGTGTCTACGGAGAAGCCTGCGCATCGAACGCAGGGAGGACCGCGCCATGCCGGACACGGCGGTGTCGGACCGGGGCAGCGGCATTGCAGGCATGGGGTATCTGCGTCCGGCGATCTCCATCACGCAGTTGGCTGCATGTTCGGGGGCCTCGCCGAACTGCAGAGTGATTTGGATGGGTTGGGGCGGATCACCGGGCAGTTCGGCAGTGAGTGCGGTCGCGGGTTTGTGGTGCCCGGCGTGAGCGTGCTGGTAACCCACCACCTTGCCGTCCACGAGTAGCTCGGTCTCGCGTGCGGCACGGCGTGTCTGCACCGTGACGGAGTGACCTTCCACCTCTAGGTGAAAGCTATGGGCGTGGACCACGACACACCTCCCTGGTTCCTGAGGCCGGCGCCTACGGCCGGCGTACGCGGCGTCTCACGAGAGCACCGGGTCGTACCCGCGCGTAAGCGCCTGTACGTGCAGTCTGCGGGAAAGCGCTTCATGGGAACCCTGCGAGAGAGTTAGTCATGGTGAGGAAAGCGTAAGGGCCCTCGGACAACGCCTCTGGTTCTCCTCTTCTGCGGCGAGGGCGCGAGGAGACTCTCGAAGAGCGTTCGGACCGGATGTGGGCTTCCGTCCGGGGCGCGCTGGCCTGCGGCGCGCGAGCGGCCTGGGAGGTGCTGGAGGTCCTCTCGGGCCGAGGCTGAGCGCCAGGCGCCACGCCGTCGCGGCGTGCGGCCCTCTCCCGGCCGCGCGGGAACGCCACCTCGCACCCGTGCCGGCGGCGGGTGCGAGACCGGGGGACGGGAGCCGGGCGGGTAGGTCGCTCCGGTCGGCTGATACGGACGCGACGAGAGCCGCCTTGTAGGCAGGCCTCGGTGAACTGCCGCTGCTCATCGGGCTCGGACATCAGCCCGCCTTCTGCATACCCCCGGAGCCCGCGGGGGCGCGTGGGTCCGGGTCCGAACTTCTCCGGCCTCTTTTTTGTCACCAGCCGAGCGGGATACGCCTTGCTGGTTCTCCCGTATGGCCGATGCGTCTGGCGCGAGGGCGGGGGTAAAGCCGGAGCAATTCCCCAAAAGCGACATGCTTCGTATGGCCTATGAATTGCTACATCAATCTCTAAGGTGCATAAACGGCACTCAGAAATCAGTCCACATGCTGGACGGTGTCTTGATCTGGCGAAAGACCGGCTCGAATCTGTTGCGCAACAGCCTTCTTAACCAATATGAAAGTGGCTGTGAAACCTGCGGGTCCGGTAGGTCAGGGAAAGGCGAGGGGCTGAAAGTGGTGAATTCGGACGGAAAGCGCGCGAACGGCTCTCGCGCGCTCTGTATCGCGGCGATCCGGGACCTGGGCCGGGCCACCGTCGCTGAGATCGCCTCCACCGCCCGCCTGTCCAGGCCGACGGTGGAGGCCGCGCTGGCGGACCTCACCGCCGACGGCCTCGTCGAGGCCGAGGCGGATCAGGTCCAGCACGGTGAGGCGGGGGGCCGTCCGGCCAGGCAGTCGAGGTTTCGCTCCGAGAAGGGTGTCGTCATCGGCGTCGATCTGAGCGCCTCCGAGATGCGGGTCCTGCTTACCGACCTGGCGGGCCGCACCGTCGCGGTGGGCTCGTCGGAGCGGCCCGGTTGCAGCGACGCGCGACCCGAGCTCGGTCAGGTGGTCTCCGTCGTCGAGGAAACGCTCGGTCGCGCCGGGTTCAGCCGCGCCGACCTGCGGGCCGTCGGCATCGGCGTGGCGGGTCTGGTGACGCCGAACGGTGAGGTCCTTACGTCGCCGGTCAGGTCCTGGGTCGGCACCAACCTCCAGGACCGGTTCGCGGCGCTGCTGGGCGTCCCCGTGGTCGTCGACAACGACCTGTCGCTCGCCGCCGCGGCCGAGTCGCGGTTCGGTGCGATGGAGGACGCCGGTACCGGCGTCTACGCGCTCACCTGGCACCATGTCTCGGCACGGATCACGGTCGACGGCGCGGTGCTTCGCGGGCGCCACAACAGCGCCGGCGAGGTCGGCCTGCTTCGGTCGTTCAGCGACATCGAGGTTCCCACCGGGCCGCTGAACGAGGCCATGGCCCGGATCGCGCGGCCGCTGGAGCGGCTGCTCGCCGATCCGACGGACGCGGAAGGCCGCAGGACGCAGCAGGCGCTGGTGTCGGCCATGACCCCGGCGATCGGCGCGCTCGTGCTCGCCGTCGACCCCGACGTGGTCGTGCTGGGGGGCGAACTCGCTCGGTTCGGGGACCTGATCGCGTCCGACCTGGCCACCGCGGTGGGTGAGTTCGCCGACGGCGCGGGCGAGCTCGACGTGGTGATCACCTCCACCTCGCTGGGCCGGGACGGGGTGTGCGTGGGTGCCGTGCACCGCGCCTTCGAGGGCTTCTCCGCCGCGATTTACGGCACCGACGGGGTGGCTCCGCCGCGGGTACGTCCCGCCCTCAGTTCCGGCACCGGGCATCCCGTGGCCCAGCCGCGGATCGCCCTGCTGGACGGTGGCGGCGCGCTGGGCGAAGCGGTCAGGGCGTCACCGCTGGCGAGTGGTGTCCGGAGCTACGCCGAGGTGTCCGACCTGCTGGCACTTGAGGTCGCGCCGGAGCACGTGTTCGTCGATCTGCCCGGTCCGGAGCGGGCCGAGGCGGCGAAAGCCGTGCTGGCTCGCGGGATCGCCGTCACGCTCGCGGCGCCGCCGGCCGACTCGCCGGCCGCGCTGGACGAGTTGCTGGAGGTGGCGGTGCGGACCGGCGTGCCGATGCGCGTCGATCACGCGCCGCGCAGGTCTCCGGCGGTCCGCACCCTCAAGGCTTGCGTCGACGACGGGCTGGTCGGGGCCGTCACCGCCGTCTGGTGCCGGCATCTCACCGAGGCCGACGCCGACAGCCATGTGACGGACGAGCAACTCGCCCTGGACGTCGACGTCCTCCACTGGCTCTCCCAAGGCACGACCGAGTCCTGCGGTGCCGTCGGCTCCCTGCCCGACCCTGCCCGGGCCACCAGTCGTGACCCGCAGATCTCGATGATCGCGTTCGCGCTGGACAACGGCGTGTCCGCCGGCTACATGAGGGGCCGGGGCGCCGGCCCCGCCCGGCGCTGCTACAGCGTCATCGGGACGACGGGCCGCCTGGAGAGCGACGGCGACGACGTCTGGCTCACCGGGACAGCGGGCTCCGAATCGTCGGTTCTGGTGCCCCCACCGTCGCCCGAGACTCCGCTGGATGTGTCGGCGTTGGCCGCCGGACCCGCCCGCTCGGCCAAGGAGGCGCGGGAGGCGTTGGCGACGGTCCGGGCGATCCGGCTCTCGCTTCTGCGTGAGGGCGAGCGCTGCCGTGTCGAGCCGCCCAACGCGGAGCTCGTCACTTACTTCACCAGCACGAACCAGGAGGAACCTCAGTGCTGAGGTACACGATCACGCGAGTGCTGTACATGATCCCGACCGTCGTCGGTTCGACGCTCCTGATCTATCTGCTGGTCTTCCTGGTGCCCGGGGATCCGGTGCTGGCGCTGGCCGGCGGCAACAAGCGGCTCTCGCCGGCGAGCATCGCCGCGATCCGGAAGCAGTACAACCTGGACGACCCCTTCTTCGTGCAGTACGGGAAGTACCTCGACCACGTTCTGCACGGGAATTTCGGATACGACTTCAACGACAACTCGGTCACCGCGCTGATCAAGACCGCCTTCCCCTACACGTTGGCGCTCGCGCTGTCGGCCTTCGCGTTGAAGATCGTCATCGGCGTGCTGCTGGGGGTATGGGCCGGGCTGCGCAGGGACGGCATACCCGAGAAGTTCAACCTGTTCTTCACGGTCTTCTTCCTCGCCGTACCGAGTTTTCTCGTCGCCTACTTCTCCCAGTACCTGATCGGTATCAAGGGGCACCTGCTGCCGATAGCCGGCGTCCAGGCCGGCTACCCCACCGCGTTCATCATGCCGGCCCTGGTACTGGCGCTGGAGACCGCGGCACCGCTGGCGAGGCTGACCCGGACCAGCCTGGTCGACGTCCTGAAGGCGGACTACATCACGACGGCGCGGGCCAAGGGCGCCTCACCCGGTCGGGTGATCTGGCTGCACGCCCTGCGGAACGCGTTTCTGCCGGTGGTGACCTACCTCGGGCTGAGCCTGGCCAGCCTGCTGGGCGGTTCGGTGCTGATCGAGACCATCTTCAACCTGCCCGGTCTCGGCGGCACCCTCGCTACCGCGATCGCCCAGCAGCAAGGGCCGGTCGTCGTCGGCGTCTCGGTGTTCCTGCTGCTCTTCTACCTGGTCACCGCCTTGGTGGTCGACCTGCTCTATCCGATCATCGACCCGAGGGTCCGCCATGTCTGATGCCATCGAGGCTCTGGTCGCGACCGGAGCCGAACCCGAGCCGCCCGCCCCGCTCGGGCGCGGCGGGAAGCGCCGCGGACTGATGACGCAGGGGCTGCTCCGCACCCGGCGGCAGCCGTTCTTCATCCTGTCCGTGCTCATCATCGCGGTGGTCGTGGCGATGGCCGCCGCACCGGGGTTGTTCACCCACACCGACCCGCGGGACTGCTCACTCGTCGACTCCCGGCTGGGTCCCCGATCAGGGCATCCGTTCGGCTACGACATGCAGGGATGCGACTACTTCTCCAACGTCGTCCAGGGAGCGCGGATCTCTCTGGAGGTCGGCCTGCTGGTTGCGGTCTTCACGTTCTTCATCGCGATGGTGGCCGGTTCGCTGGCGGGGTACTTCGGCGGCGCCGTGGACACAGTCATCTCCCGCACCGCCGACATCGTCCTGGGTGTGCCGGTCGGTATCGCCAGCCTGGTGATCCTGTACCAGTTCAAGTCGCGGACCGTGTGGACCATTGTCTTCGTGCTGGTGCTCTTCAGCTGGGCCGGAACGATGCGGTACCTGCGCGGTTCAGTGCTCCAGATCAAGCAACTGGAGTACGTCCAGGCCGCCCGCGTGCTGGGGGTCGGGCACTGGGGGATCCTGCGCCGGCACGTCATCCCCAACGCGATCACTCCCCTGGTCGTGATGTCGACCCTCAGCGTCGGCGCCGCCATGACGGCCGAGGCGGGCTTCTCCATCCTCGGTGTCGGAATCAAGCTTCCGGCGTTCTCCTGGGGCGTCCAGATCGCGGCGGCCAGTACGGACGGCAACTGGCAGGTCGCCCCGCACCTGATGTTCTTCCCGGCCGGAATGCTCGGCCTGACCACGCTCGCCTTCGTCGTGCTGGGCGAGAACTTGCGTGACGTGCTCGACCCCAGGGGGCGTTGATGAGCAACCCACTGCTCGAGGTCAAGAACCTGGGCATCGAATTCCGCTCCGGCGACCGTCGGCTGCCGGCGGTCCAGGACCTCAGCTTCAGCATCGCCCGGGGCTCGACCCTGGCGGTGCTGGGCGAGTCCGGATGCGGCAAGAGCATCACCGCCAAGGCGATCATGGGCATCCTGCCGACACCGCCGGCGCGAGTCACCGGCGGCCGGATCCTGCTGGAGGGAACCGACCTGCTGGGCCTGTCGCCCAAGGCGTTCCGCAAGGTGCAGGGCGCCGAGGTCGCCATGGTCTTCCAGGACGCGCTGTCGGCGCTGAACCCGGTGGTGCCGGTGGTCCGGCAGATCGCCGAGCTGTACCGGATCCACCGCGGCGCTAGTCGGCGTGACGCGGAGACCGCCGCCATCGACATGATGAAGGCGGTCAAGATCCCGGACGCCCCGAACCGGGCCAGGGACTACCCGTTCCAGTTCTCCGGCGGGATGCGGCAGCGGATCATGATCGCCATGGCGCTGGCGCTGGAGCCCAAGCTCCTCATCGCCGACGAGCCGACCACCGCGCTCGACGTCACCGTCCAGGCGCAGATCCTCGACCTGCTCGCGGAGCTCCAGCAGGAGCGCGACATGAGCCTCATGCTCATCACGCACGACCTCGGCGTCGCCGCCCACATCGCCGAGGAGGCGCTGGTGATGTACGCCGGCGGCGCGGTCGAGCAGGCACCGATCGCGGAGCTTCTGGACCGGCCGGCCCACCCCTACACGATCGGCCTGCTCGGCTCGATCCCCGGAGCGGAGCACCGGGGCGCGGACCTGCCGACGATCCCGGGTCTGCCGCCCCAACTGGCGAACCGGCCGACCGGATGCGGCTTCCACCCCCGCTGTCGGTTCGCCACCGACCTGTGCCGGAGCGAGGCTCCGCACCAGCACCAGGTGTCCGCCGACCGCACGTCAGCTTGCCATCACTGGAAGGAGGCCACGGATGAATACCAGGCTGCTGGCGCTTGAGGAAGTCAAGCAGGCGTACAAGCCCAAGAGCGCGAAGTTCGGCGCCCGGCAGACGGGTACGGTTCGCGCAGTCGATGGCGTGACGCTGGACGTGGCACCCGGTGAGACCGTTGGCCTGGTCGGCGAGTCGGGCTGCGGGAAGTCGTCGCTCGCCAAGCTGATCGTCGGGCTGGAGCAGCCGGCGTCAGGGCGCGTGCTCTGGAAGGGACGAGATCTCGCGGAGATGAGCCGCGCGGAGAAGAGCGCCTTCCACCGGGGTGTCCAGCTGATCTTCCAGGACCCGTTCGCCTCGCTCAACCCCCGCCGTACGATCCGCGACTCCATCGCCGAGGGCGTCCTCGCCCACGGGCTGATGCCCAAGCAGCAGATCCCGCAGCGGGTCGACGAACTGCTGGCGGATGTGGGTCTCGACCCGGCGCACGCGGACAAGTACCCGCACGAGTGCTCCGGCGGCCAGCTCCAGCGGGTCGGCATCGCCCGGGCCCTGGCGCTCAGCCCCGACCTCCTGGTCTGCGACGAGCCCGTGTCCGCCCTGGACATCTCCGTTCGGGCGCAGGTGCTGAACCTGCTGAACCGGCTCAAGGAGAAGCACGGTCTGACGATCATCTTCATCGCGCACGACCTCGACGTGGTCCAGCACATGTCCGACCGGATCGTCACGATGTACCTCGGGAAGATCGTCGAGGAAGGACCGCGCGACGCGGTGTACGGCACGTCGGCCCATCCGTACACCCGGGCGCTGCTGTCGGCCGTGCCGAAGAGGCTGCCGCCCGGGCACCGGATCGACCGCGTCGTGCTGGAGGGTGATCCGCCGTCGCCGATCGACCCGCCGCCGGGCTGCCCGTTCCACACCCGCTGCTACACCGCCGTCGCCGAGTGCGCCAACACCCTCCCTCCGTTGACCGAGGTCGGCACCGGCCACCGGGCGGCCTGCCTGCGCGCCGAGGACGTGCGTACCTCCCGTGTCGGGCTGCCCTACCGGGCTTCTTGACGCCTCCGCCTGCCCGGCCCCGCACATACCGGGGTCCGTACCCCCGAGAGGAACAGCATTGCGAGTCGCCAACACCGTCGTTGCCGCAGTCTCGGTCCTAGCCGCCTCGGCAGCTCTCACCGGCTGCGGCAGCCTCAACGGCACCTCCGGCAACGGCATCCGGTCGGGTGCCATCACCGCCGTGCAGATGGGGACGATCACCCGGATCACCGGCCCGCAGAACCCCGGCAGCCAGATCGGCATGGCCCTGTGTGAGGGGCTGACCAGGATCGACGACGCCGGCAAGGTCCACATGGACGGGGCCCAGAGCGTCAGCAGCCCCGACCAGGTCACCTGGACGGTCAAGGTCGCCCCCGGCCGGACCTTCTCCGACGGCACGCCGGTCACCGCGAAGACGTGGGTCGACTCGTTCAACTTCACCGCACTCGGTTCCAACGCGATGGCCAGCAACTACGCCTTCGAGCACGTGCGGGGGTACTCGGAGCTGAATCCGCCCGAGGGCAAGGCCAAGAGGACCACGCTGTCGGGCCTGAAGGTGATCGACAACAACACCTTCACCCTGACGACGGACAGCCCGAACAACGACCTGCCCCACATGCTGGCCACGCTGCCCTTCTGCCCCATGCCGAAGTCGGCGTTCAAGAACCCGATCGCCTACGACAAGAAGCCCGTCACCAACGGCCCCTACGTCCTCACCAAGCTGAACCCGCAGTTCCAGGCCGTGGTGGAACGGCGGAAGGACTACAAGGGCTGGATACCCAAGGGCGCGGCGTCAAAGATCACGTTCCGGGTCTACAACGACCCCAACACCGCCTACCAGGACGTGGTCGCCGGCAACACCGACGTCCTGCGCAGCCTGCCACCGGGCCTCGTCGCCCAGGGCGAGAACGCACTCGGAGACAAGGGCCTCACACCCATCGCCAAGAACACGCTGGAGACCTACATCACCTGGCCGACCTACCTGGACAAGAAGTACCCCAAGGAGGTCCGCGAGGCGTTCTCGATGATCGTCGACCGGGACGCAATCTCCAAGAACCTCTTCCTCGGCTCCAGCCAGGCCGCCCACTCGCTCATGCCGAACTCGGTGTCCGCCTACCGCGCGAACGCGTGCGGCTCGACATGCGGCTTCGACCCCGCCGGTGCCAAGAAGCTGCTCCAGCGGTCGGGCTTCAAGGGGATCATCCCACTGCTCTACGACTCGTCGGACACCACGTTCGCCGCGGCGGCCCTGGCCATCTCCAATGAGGCGAAGAAGATCGGGCTGAACGTCGAGCCGCGGCCCAGGCCGACAGCCGCACTCGGCGCGGACACCAACGCCTACTCCCTGGACGGGCCGAGTATCGCGCTGTGGGGTTCGTCGTTCCCGAGCGCGTCGGAGTGGGTGGCCTCCGTCATGGTCGACGCCAACTACCGGCTGAAGTACACCAACGCGACGGCGTCCTCGGAGGTCGCCAAGGCATGGGCGGCGAAGAGCCCGCCCCAGGCCGACCGGCACTGGCGGGCCGCAGAGGACTCGATCCTCGCCGACCAGGTCATCCAGCCCCTGTACTACCAGGTGATGTACATCGCCCACGCCGCGTGCCTGAGGCCGCACGCCGCCGGTGGCGACATGCAGATCTACCGCACGGAAATCACCTGCAAGACCAGCAACTGACGCGTATCGCGCCGGGTGCCCCGGTGGCCGACCGGCCGCCGCACCCGGCCGTGTGCCCCGGTGGCCGTTCCGGTCACCAAGCTATGGAACGAGGAGTCTTCGCACATGGACGCACGCATCGGGATCATCGGCTTCGGACTCAGGTCGAGCCTGTGGCGCTACGCCCACAACCCGCAGAACGGCTCGCGGGTGGTCGCCGTGTGCGACAGCGACGAACGCGGCCGCGCCGACGCGGTGGAGAAGATCGGCGACGGCGTCCAGGTGATGGCCGGCATCGACGAACTGCTGGCCCTCGACCTCGACGCCGTGATGGTCCTGACCCCGGACTACCTGCACGCCGAGCACGCGGTCCGGACGTTGGAGGCGGGAGTGCCGACGTTCCTGGAGAAGCCGATGGCCATCACCGTCGAGGGCGCGGACCGGATCCTGGAGGCGGCGTACCGCACCGGCACCCGGCTCTACATCGGGCACAACATGCGGCACATGCCAGTGGTCAAGGCCATGCGGGACGCGATCCTGGCCGGCCGGATCGGCCAGGTCAAGGCCGTCTGGTGCCGGCACTTCGTCTCCACGGGCGGCGACTTCTACTTCAAGGACTGGCACGCCGACCGGACCAAGTCCACCGGGCTCCTCCTCCAGAAGGGCGCCCACGACATCGACGTCATCCACTGGCTGGCCGGCGGCTACTCGACGACCGTCTCGGCCGTCGGGGCGCTGAGTGTCTACGGCGACATCACCGACCGGCGGGACAACTCCGACCGCCGGATGTGGGACTGGTACGACAAGGACAACTGGCCGCCCACCGCCCAGCGGGAGATGGCGCCGCAGGTCGACGTCGAGGACATCTCGATGGCCAACCTGGTGCTGAACAACGGCGTGCTCGCCTCGTACCAGCAGTGCCACTTCACCCCCGACTACTGGCGCAACTACACCGTCATCGGGACCGAGGGCCGGCTGGAGAACTTCGGCGACGACGATTTCGCCACGATCAAGCTCTGGAACAAGCGCTCCGACTCCTACCGGGGCGAGGCCGACGAGATCATCGAGGTGCCCCCGGCCGAGGGCGGCCACGGCGGGGCCGACCCGCTGCTGATCTCCGAGTTCATCCGGTTCGCCGTCGAGGGCGGCCCGACGATGACGTCCCCGATCGCCGCCCGTCAGTCGGTGGCGGCGGGCGTCGCGGGAACGCAGTCGATCCGCAGCGGGGGAGGGGCGGTCCAGGTGCCGCCGATCCCCGCCGAGATCGAGACGTACTTCCTCCGCGACCAGGTCAAGGACGTGACCGAGGTGAAGCCTGGGCTTCGCTGAGCGGACGCGGAGGCGCGGCGTAACGGGGAGCCGCCGCCGTCCGTCCAGGACCGCCGTGCGGGGATGACCTGGCGCCGGGCGGAGCCGGTCTGGTGGTGCTGCCTGTGCTCTGGCCGTGACGGCGGCGGCCGTCGTTTTCTGGACGTCGGCTGATCTGCTGCGGCCCACTGGCGGCGCTCACGCGGGAGGGGGCTGGGTCGCGTCTGCGGTCGCTCACCGACCTCGCGGCCTCCCTCATCAAGGAAGCCGAGAGCGAAGCGTCCCCGGTGCACGCCGTGGCGGTGAGCGTTCCGGGAGTCGTCCGACGGGATGCGGGGCGGGTTGAGTTCGCCCCGTCCCTGCAATGGTTCGACCTGCCGCTCGGAGCGCTCCTCCAAGAACGCCTCGGGCTGCCCGTACGGGTGGCCAACGACGTGAACCTGCTCGCCCTGGCCGAACTCCGGCACGGCGCGGCCCGTGGCCGGCGCGACGTGCTGACCGTCGCCCTGGGCACCGGGGTCGGTGCGGCGCTCATCCTCAACGGCGAACTGGCGCCGCGGTGCGCCCGGCGCCCGGCGGCGTCGATGCCGTTGGCGAACTGGCGCAGGACCTCACGCCGCTCGGTCACGAGGTGGACGCCGCACAGCCACGCCGGCCACACCCGGTCCGGCGGGACGTGGCGGCCTGCCTCGAGTTCGTAGAACTGCGCGTCGATGGAGGACTTCGGCAGCTTGTCGGCGGCGGCCAGGTCGTCGTCGGTGGCGTCGTTGACGTGCAGCTCGGCAGCGGTCTCCGGCAGCTTCTCCGCGAACGCGGCGGCCTCCTCCACCTTCTGGTGGAACGTCATGACGGTCTTGAGGGTCCCACTTCGCCGCGTGCTCCAGGAGCGCGGTCTGCAGGAGCGCCGGGCACCGGCCGCGCCGGGCCTCCTCGCCTGAAGGCCGCGGGCTTCCGCTTCGGGTCCCTGGATTCAGTGGGCAGCATCCGGCGCAGCCACTGGGGGAGCCCGACTCGCTCTGCCGCCGAGGAGCCGGCCTGCGCCTCCTGCGGCTTCCACCCAGACGCCCCGACACCCTGACGGGCCCCACCCCGATCGAGATACGCATCCCGGGAGCGTAGGGGCGACCGTGAAAGTGCGTCACGGGGCCGTCAGCCGCTATGCCGAGGATTTTCCGCCTGCTGCGGAAGAGGCGTTCCGTTGACGGACGGCGGCACCGTCGGAGCGCCCGAACGAAGAACCTCGCCCAGCACCGGAAGCTGCGCTGCGGAGAACTTCAGGATCAACGCCGCCTGGAGATGCGCCTTGAGGGCAGGATCGTCGACATCCTCCAGCAGCCGGATCGCCTGACCGGCATCCCGCTCGACCTTCATGTCCTGCCGAAGCGACTGAGTCTGCGACTCCATGTGCTTCAGCGCCAAGTCCGCTCGCCGGTGGAACAAGGTGCCGATGACGCTCATGAGGAGGCCCGCCACACTCGCCGTGACAGACGCATACTGCTCCCCCGTGGTCTCAGCCCTGAAGATCGCCATGGCGATACCGGACAGCAGGACGAGACCACCCACCACGGAGCAGGACAAGCTGACGCCGAAGCTGCGGCGGGCCTGGCTGAGGCCGTAGGCGTAGTACTCAATCAGCAGAGCAGCGAAGCGCTGATCCTCTGGCACCTGCTGGGAAGCCTTTGTCTCGATCTCCGGCTGAGTCGTACCCTCTTTGAGGTGGTCTGCTTCGGGTCCAGCTTCTGCTGTCGAATCGGTCGTGGCTCTGTCACTACCAGGGAACGGCGGGGAGTCAGGTCCCGCGCCGCTCAACTCGCCCAACACATCGGCCCGGAGCCGATCTCTCATAGCAGTGACAGATCGATCGAACTGGGACTGCACCCATCGCAGCCCCTCCGACATGAGGATGCTGGCGAGAGCGCCGACGACGACCAGCACGAGCTCTACCCAGTTCATACGGGCACCCTTGCACCGGCCTGGGCAGTGCGGGCCGGCAGTTACCCGAACGTGACGTCTGCGGACAGCGGTACCCGCGCCACACCGATGTCCTTGCGGATCCGGGCCAACCCCGCCGAGCGCTCGGGCGGACTGCCTCCGGAACCGGCTGGACGCAAAGGTACGCCGGCCGAGTGGGGACGGTCTGAGGAACGTCGGAGCGGCCGTCCCAGGCGGGCTGCCGGCCCGCCCCGGCTGCCGGACGTCGGCGAAGAAGCCCCGCAGGGCTGGGGCGGTTGCTCTTGGACCGGCGGTGAACAGGGTGGCCGCGATGAAGATCGCTGTGACCGCGTTGAACAGCAGCAAGATGTCCATGGGGCGCTTGGGCGGGCTGCTGGGCCATGGTTCAGTCCTGGAGGTCGCCCAGCCACCGCAGGGCGCTCAGTGAGGGCAGGAAGCAGTACTCGCCCCCGCGTGTGACGGTGAAACGCGGTAGCTGCGGCAGACGCCGCCGTACGGGTCGGCGGGGGATGGTGTAGTCCGTGACGCCCTCGTGGGCTCCGGCTATCGGGTCCTTGGTGTTGGCTGCGCCGAAGAAGACGCCGTCGTTCAGCCACTCGGACTGGACGAACTCGAACTGCCGCCCGAGGTGGGCGCCGATGAACGCGAAGAAAAGTCCCCGGTCCGCTCCGTCGTCCCGCAGGGCGCCGTCCGCGAGCGGGGGCCCGTAGACGGCGCCGCGCCTGATCATGCGGTGCAGCCTCACTTCTCCCGCCACCGATGCGTCTCGGGGATTGGCCCGGCGGATATGGCAGCCGCCGGGAGTGACGAACCCCGCTGGGTCGTCGCGCTCGTAGAGGAAGGTGTTGCGGCGGAGTGGGTCGGCGCCCAGCGCTGGGTCGTCCTGGTGGGGGCTGAGCGCCAGTGGTGCGCCGCTGCGCCAGCGCCCCAGGATCTTCGCTGCGAGCAGTTCCTCGTCCTCGCGGCTGGTGGAATGGTCCTTCAGACAGCGCCGGAACGCGGCGACGCGCTGGTGGAGTTTACGGAAGACCGCGTAGCTTCCGTTGCGTCCGAGTGTCTCGGGCCACGGGGTCTGGACGCCGCCGAGCTCGTCGGGGTAGCCGAGGACGAACTCGCCCGCCTTCAGCGGTGTCTCCAACTGGTTCGACCCGGCGATGCCGCTGCCCTCGATGGCGGGCTGGCTGACGCCGTCCCGGTAGCCGAAATGCTCGGCCTGCGTGGGGAGTGCATAGCAGTCCTGCCGCCAGATCGCGGTGATGCCGGACAGGTGCTCATACGTCGGGCGGGCCCGATCGATGGCCGCCTCCAGCTGCGCGACGTCGGGTGCGACGGCGGTGAGCACCATATGGACGTCAGCCGTGCCCAAGGGCGTCTCCCAGTTTTCGGGGCTGCTCTCGCCCACGTCGCCGAGCGCCCCGGCCCGGGCGGCCATGCCCTGCCGGAACTCCCAGGCGAAGGTGTCCAGCGACTCGCGCGGCACCCCGAGCGCCTTGAGGCCGTGGCAGGTGACCGCGATGCTCACCCAGGTGTCCCCTAGCGGGCTGGTCGGCTCTGCCGCGGAGGTGGTCACCGCGCTCGCGCGCCGCATCAGCTCCCGCCCGTGTGCCCGGTCGTCGATGCGGAACAAAAGGCAGGTCGCCGCGTAGGGCGTCGGCCTGGGGCTGAGGACTCCGCGCTGGATGTCGTCGAGTTCCAGGGCGGTCTGCTTCTTCCCACTCATGGTCCCGCCTCCCAGCGGCGCTACTTCGAGACGATGTTCCTCCAGAAGTTCCGCAGACTTTCGTCGCCGCCGAAGAGCGAGCTGAAGATCGTGGAGTCTGCCAGCAGAACATCGCCGGCCCGGTCACCGCCCGGGGGCATCCACAGGAACATGTTGAACTCGGTGTTGCCGGCTTCGGTGAACGGGTGCGGCCTGGAGGTGTCGATGGGCTGACTGGCCAGTACATGGATGACGTCCGGCTCTTCCGTCGTCACGGCGTAGTGCGGCAGGTGCAGGTGGAAGTTGAACGTGGTCACTCCCTCCAGCCAGCCTTTTGTGTCCAGATCCCGGGCCACGGTCAGTGGGGCGATTTTGGTAGGTTCCCCTACCGCCGGACGCAGCCCGTAGCGGTTCTCGACGGGGACCCCCAGCCCCTTCATCAGGCCCCGGAGGTGCCTGGCGAACCGCTGCTGGCGGGGAACCAGCGGGTCGCCGTGGTGGCGATGCTCCACCTCCCGTACGGACAGGTCGCCCGACGCTCCGACGTCGTGGTGCGGGCCCAGGACCAGGGAGGTTCCCTCCCGCGCGAGGAACTGCCGCAGCGCCTCGATCTCCTCCGGCTCGGCATCCTGGCCCGTGACCATGTGGTCCAGTCCGAAGACGAACAACGTGTCGGTGTCCGCCAGCACCCGGTCGTCCAGCAGGGTCCGGAACCCGGCCTGATCGATGCGTTGATACACCGGCACGGTGTGCCCGGTGGTCTCCTCGACGAAGGACTGGAAGGGCACCCAGGCCCAGAAGAACAGCTCCAGAGACCCCGCGATGCCTTGCTGGAACTGCAGGGGGTCGGACCACCTCGGGTCCTCGTACGCGGGCCAGGCAGCCCGCCGGACCTCGGTCAACGTGGAGAACCGGTTGTCCAGCTCCGCCGGGTTCCTTCCGGCCTCGGCCGGATAACTCCACGAGACGTATATGCTCACCCGCCGCCGGCCCGGAGTGCAGGGCCGGGGAACGTGATTCTGGTTGTAGGTGCGGGCCGTCCTGGATTCACTCATGACGTCTCCGATCCCCAGCGGCGCCGCCTGCAGCTTTTTACTGCAGCTGGTCGAGCATCTCCGTCAAGGCACTCTTGATCCGCAGCGCCTTTTTGATCTCATCTGCTGTCACGTACGGATACTCCCCGTATTCGATAAAACTGGGACAGTGGTGCTCACGCACGAACCTCACGAATGCTTCGGGATTCGTTCTCCAGTCATCGGGAAATCCCTCCAGGTTCTCAAAGGCAGTACTCACGCCGGACTTCGCGAACAACGCAATGGCGTCTTCGGTGTACCTGTCGAAGTCCGTGTCGAAAATGCCCTGGTACATGAAGCGCTTGTCTTCGTCGAAGAGCACCCAGCGCAGGTAGTGCAATTTCAGCGGCGCTAGAATGTAGGGATCTTGCTCCAGCGCCCTGGACAGGGTGTATCCGTACTCGCGAATCGCCTCGGCGTGGCCGGGCTTCACATTCGCGATGACGGTGAAGCCGTAACACGCGGGAGTTTTCGGGAAAATGGGCCCGTACTTTCCCTGTTCGAGATGGTCGGTCTCCTTAGGGATGGCAACCGCCCGGGGTTTGATCTCCATGCTCGCTCCTCCGCCACCGAGAAAGGAACCACCATTCCCATCGTGCCACGCAGTGCCCACTCCAGCCCGTCTAGGAGCGATACTCGTAACGTGTGCACCGCTGCCCGGGAAGCGGAAGTCCCGCCGTGATGCCCGAAGTCCCCGAAGATCAGTGAGCGGGACGAAGCGGCCCGCGGCCGCCGAGAAGATCACCGGTAACCTGGACGATGATGGTCACTCGCCCGGATTACCGGGAACCAGTGGAGGAATACACGAGCCGCGCACCCCGCAAGCAGTGCTCGTCACAGCTCGGCTACTTTGTCCGGCAGGGCACGGCTCGCCCACGGCCGGGACTGTTCACCGTACGGGGGGCGCACCGTCTGCCGGGAGGTTCCCGTGCCCCGTAAGCATCCGAAGAGTTTCGCTCACCCCCTCGAGGCCATCGAGCCGCCGCGCGACATCGAAGTATGGATCGGTGTGGTGGCCACAACGGCCCTGGTGATGGCCCTCGGTGCCCTGTCCGAGTCGCCGGTCTGGCTTCTCGGGCTCCTTGTCTTCCTGCCAGGGGCGATGTCAGCGCTGGGCACCGTGCGCCAGACGAAGTTCGTGTTTGCGTGGACCACTTTCGTGGTCATCGTCACCATGGTGGTCCGGCACGGTGACGGGCGGCCGTGGCTCGACAGGATCCTCATGGTGCTGCTCACCCTCGCCCTGGGCGCGGCGTCCGTCTACAACTGCCACCGTCGGATCAGCCGGGAGCACGAGATGGTGCGACTGCGCTCCGTCGCGACAGCGATGCAGCGCCAGATCCTGCGCCCTCTTCCCATGCTCACCGACGACGTCCTGGTGGACGGAGTGTACGAGCCTGTACAGGAGGACCGGCTCATCGGCGGCGACATCTACGACGTCGTCGTCTCTCCGTGGGGAACCCGGATCCTGATCGGCGACGTCCAGGGCAAGGGCCTGCCTGCGGTCGGCGCCGCGTTCGCCGCCATCGGCACCTTCCGTGCCACGGCCCACCGAGAACCCACCCTGACCGCGCTCGTCGACACCCTCGATGCATCTGTCGTACGGCACAACTCCTACGCCGCTCGGACCGGCGACGACCAACGGTTCGTCACAGCGCTCATCGTCAACGTTGACGCACACGAAGAGGTACAAGTCATCAACTGCGGGCATGTCCCGCCGAAGTTGCTGCACGACGCCGCCGTCACCACGCCGGCCCTCGCGTCCGGGGTCCCCCTCGGTCTCGCCGACCTCGCCGCCGAGCCCGCGACCGTCGACTGGTTCCCCTTTCCACCCGGCGCGACGCTGCTGCTGACCACAGACGGGCTCACCGAGACCCGCGCTGCCGACGGTACCTTCTACCCCCTCGCCGAACGCCTCACCAAGCACGTGGCCCTCTCCCCGGCCGACCTGCCGCACGCCCTCTACGACGACGCGCGCGTGTTCGCCGGGGAGGCAGCCCAGCACGACGACGTGGCGGTCCTGTCCGTCCGGCGGTCACCGAACCCCTGAGCGCATCACGACGCTCACCACGCGATCGACCGTCGCACCCGCCACCGGCGCGACGCCCCCCCCGCACGCCAGAGGCAGGCCCGCATGGACGTCGTCCGGTAGGCGTAGATGCCGCGGCCGCCCGCATCGGGCTACCGGGCTAACCACGCCGGGCGCGGCGCTTCCAGCCCGGATCACGGGTCCGTCGCCGGTGGAGAAGGAACCCGTGCGGAGTTGGCAGCCACCCTCGTAGGACGACGACCGACAGAGGGCTGCTCTCCGGCCCTCGGGGCAAGGAACAGGTCAAAGCCAGCCCGCGCGTGCGGCGTGCCACCCGAGTTGCAGGCGCGAATCTGCTCCGGCAAGATCCATCAGACGGCGTGTCCGCCGCTCCACGGTGCGAATGGAGACACCGAGTTGGGAGGCCACCCGCCGGTCGGAGAACCCTGCCAGCAGCAGAGCGAGGACTTCCAGCTCCCCGTCGGTCGGCTGCTGATCGGTTGCCGACTCCGCGCGCACACCCGTGGTGGTGGTGTACAGCGGCCGGGCCTGGGCCCATTCCCTCTCGAAAAGATGGACCAGGGCCGTGAGCAAGCCGCTGCGGTACACCACAATGGCGCTCGGCTCGCCGCCGGAGTCCGCCATGTCCAGTGGCACCATGGCACGCTCTCGGTCCGAGACGACCATCTTCAGCGGCAGCGAGTCCGCCAGGCGAAGCTCCAGGCCCGCCAGGATGGCCGCCCGCATGTCCCGCGCCACGTCGTGACCGTCGAGATAGTTCCTGGCAGCCACGACCCGGAAGTCGACTCCGCGGTCCAGCGCGGAGTTCTCGGACATGTCGGCATCCTCGCGCGGCACCGCGATGGGTCCGCCGACGAGGAGGACGAGCAACTCCCGCTGGGCGCCGCGCTGCAGTTGGTGGAACCGGTGTGCGACCTGCTCCACGCCAACGACCACCTCCACGACGCTAGCCGCAGGATGTGCGGCGGTACTGCGGTACTGCTCGGTCAGCATCGAGAACGCGGTCTCGGCCCGGTGCAGCGCATTGCGCTGCTCGACGAGGAGCGGGGCCAGGGCCACCGAGGGTGGTGTGAGCCGATAGCGGACGGGCTGGAGGCCGACCCGGCAGCCGGCCGAGTCGGGCGACCCGGCCCCGGCCTCGGTGGCGACCGCCACCAGGCCACGTTTCGCCAGGTCAAGCAGGATGCGGGCGGTCTCGCTCTCCTCGATTCCGGCCTGCCCGGCGAGTTCCTGCGCGGAGGCTGTCGGGCGGGCCAGCAGTGCCGTGTAGATGGCCTCTTCAGCCGGGCCCAGTCCCAGCGCCTGCAGCATGCAACTCCTCCCCGGGGGGCTGTGGTGTCAGGCCCTGGCTCGACTTGCGCTGACCGAGCGGATGCTTCACGGCCGAATCCTATCCCTCGGTCAAGATGTCGTCATCGGCTGTTTGCGGGGCCTTCACCCCACCTGGGACAGCCTTCGGGCGGTGCTGTTGGTGGGAGGGTTGGTGGGGTTGGCTGGGGGTGGTCGGGGTTGGTGGTAGGGGCATCGTCGGGTTGTCTGCGTAGGGTTTGGGGTGGGTTGTTTGTGCTTGTACCGGGCGGGGGCCTGGTGCGGCTGTTTCAGTGGGTTGCGGGAGGAGTCGGGGGTTGTCGGGCTGGTGGCTTGCGTGCTGGTGGTTTTCTGGTCGCACGGGGTCGCGGCATCGGGCGGGGGGGTCTGGCTGCGGTCCGGCAAGCCTGGGCAGGTGTGTACGAGCTGCTGCCTGGGCGCTGGAGCGGTTCGTCCGTGTGGGCGGAGAATCCGGTGCCGTCGCTCGGTGCGCTGGCGGCTCGGCGCTCGCACCATGGTGGGTGGCAGCGGAGTCTGCAGTCGCGAGGGACCTCATCGCTGTCGTCGGTCGTTTTTCCGCTTGCTGCTCATTCGGTGGCCGATCCTCCGGCGGGGGATCCGCTACGAGCTCTGCGTCGGGCGATTGTCCCGGGGGTGCAGTGGCCGCAGGTGTGTGGTGGCGACGTTCTGCCGGGTCGGCCCGGGTAATCACATACGCTACTTATGTGAACCATTTCAGTCGATTCTGGCGTCGTTCGGGCAACGTCCAGGAAGACCTGGTGCTCCTTGCGCCCTTGGCGCTGACCGTCATCATCACGGTGCTGGCTTTTGTCTCTCCGCGTTACCTCTACTTCAGCCGTTTTCTCGTACTCGCCCCTGCTTTCGCCGCGTCGGTGTGGCCAGTGGCCAAAACGGTGGCCATGGGCGTGCTCGCCGCGGCTCTCAACGTGCTGATCGCCGTGACCATCGGGGATCCGAGTGAGCAGCGTACCTATCTGTTCACCTTCGCAGTGATCGCCGGCGTCACCTCCGCAGCCGCCTACACCAGCCATGTGCGCCAGCAGCGGGAGCAGATCCTCGCCGAGGTCCGCTCCGTCGCCGAGACGACTCAGAAAGTTCTGCTGCGTCCTATGCCGCACCGCCTCGGCCGGTTGGACATCGAGGCCCTGTACCTGGCCAACGCGGCCCAGGCCCGTGTCGGGGGCGACTTCTACGAAGCGCTGGAGACGGCCTATGGCGTCCGCCTGATCATCGGAGACGTGCGCGGCAAGGGTCTCCCCGCGGTCGGCACGGCTTCAGCCATCGTCGGCTGTTTCCGGGAAGCGGCGTACGATGAGCCGGACCTGGCACGGCTAGCACGCCGGCTGGACGTGAGCATGAGCCGCTACGCCGAACTACTGCCCGGCGACCAGATGGAATACTTTGCCACGGCCCTGCTCGCCGAGATCCCCGACGACGGATCAGCCGTCGAGATCGTCAACTGCGGTCATCCCCCTCCGCTGTTGTTCCACGCGGGAGCGGTCCGCGAGGTCACCCCCACAGCGCCCTCACCACCCGTCAACATGGGCGCGCTGCTCGGGGAGGACTACCACATCGACACCGTCCCCTTCGCTGCCGAGGACCAACTGCTGCTCTACACCGACGGCGTGAGCGAGACCCGTGACCACACCGGCGCACTCTTCCCGCTGGTGCAGCACGCGGGCCGGTGGGACGCGGATTCCCCGTCCGGGCTGCTCGAGCAGTTGCACAGGGATCTGGTCCACTACAGTCACGGCCCACTCGACGACGACATCGCGGCCATCGCCGTGCGTGCGACGGCTACCACCGCGTCGGCCGGTGCGTGAAACGGGCCGGGCGCTCGTCCGCACCTCCCGGCTGTCACTGCGCCCCGGTCCCTGCCCGGCCCAGCCGCCCGGTCACGCTGCCTGCCCCGGCCATGGAAACGCCAGGCGGTCAAGGAATGTGGGCGGTGGCTCGCCCGCTGTCAGGGCGCCCTGGGCACTGGAGCCGTTCCGGTCGTCATCCGGTGGATCAACGAGGCGCGGCGCGACGAGGAGACGCTGCAGAAGAAGTTCGGCGCACTGCCCGCCGCCCCCCCCGGGGGTGACGGTGGGAGGCCCGTCCGTTGTGGAGCGCTGGGCACGCCGTCTGGTGGATCTTGCCGGAGCGGATTCGCGCCTGCGACTCGGGTGGCACGCAGCACGTGCGAGCCGGCTTCGGCCTTTCCGTTCTGGGGGCCGAGGAGTCCGCGTCCTTCGGCGGGCACCCTGCGAGGGTCGCCGCCGCGCCCTGGTGGATTCCTGCTCCACCGCTGGTGCGTCGTGCGCCGGGCTGGAGGGATCCACCGAAGCGGCGGCGGGGTCTCGACGGTAGCGAGCCCATCTCTGAAGCGCCTCCCGTGGCGCTCAGGTGACTGTCGGCGCCGGCGACCGGTGAGCAGTGACCTCGAGGGCGGGCAGGGCGTCAGTGGGCCGGCCACACCCAAGTGGGACTGATCGACCAGACGTCCGCTGCCTCCTCGGCCTCATCCGGCCGGGGCGTTGCTCACCGAACTCCTGCCGGGGCTGCGCAGGCTTCGCAAGCCGGAGCGCGGAGCCTGCGTCCGGGACGTACGTGCCGGCCTGGTAGCCGGAGTCCTTGGCCCGCACCGTCAGCCTCCTGGCGGGTCGCAGCCCACCTGCGATCCGATCACAGCTCGCTCATGAGCTCCTGGCCCCGGTCCCCGGCGGCTGGGGGCCCGCCCGGATCCGGCGGAATCGGTGTGATCCAAGGAGCTTGAGGAAGACTGGGGCCTGCTGCCGGGCCAAGAAGCGGGAAGTGCGCCCGCGCCCCGTTCAGCGAGTTCATCCGGGCGAACGCCGGGCCGGCCGGATGTGTCCCCACCGGTCCCGGGGCCTCACCGAGCCGACCGATGTGACCGCATGTCGGAAAACCGTCATGCGGTGAACCCGCCAGGCGCGGCATCCCCACGCGATCCGCATGTCTGTCAGGCTGCAGCCTCCGCATGGCATGTACACAGATCGAGTAGGGAGATTCATGCGCCCCATAACCCGCATAGCCTTGGGCGCGGCGACCGCCACCGTCCTGGCCGTCACCGCGGTCACGCCTTCCGGCGCGGCGGATGCGCCACCCGACGGGACCTCGGGGAAGATGCCCCTCGTCGGCAGTGAAACCGCAGCAACGGGCGGCAAACAGGCGACGGTCACGCTCGTCACCGGTGACAAAGTACTGGTGACCACGCAGGCGTCGGGCCGCAGCTCGGCGGCGGTGTTGCCCCGCAAGGACGGCACACGGCCGATGGTCCAGACGTATCAGATGGGCAAGGACCTTTACGTCTACCCGCAGGGCGCCTCTGCGGCGATCGCTGAGGGCAGGGTCGACGAGCAGCTGTTCAACGTCACCGGGCTCATCCGCCAGGGATACGACGACGCGCACACCGACACGCTGCCGCTCATCGCGACCTACCAAAACGGTGTGAACGTTGCCGAAAGCGCGTCGGCGACCCCTCGCGGGTCCGAGCGCGGCCTGAGCCTGCCCGCTGTGGACGGCGTCGCGCTCAGGGCCGACAAGGACACCGCCGTGGCCTTCTGGCAGGACGCCACCAACCCCCGCTCACGTTCCGGCTCCAGGCTGAAGAAACTGTGGCTGGACGGCAAGGTCGAGGCCACGCTGGACCGGTCCACCAAGCAGGTGCACGCGCCGGAGGCCTGGGCGGCCGGCTACGACGGCAAGGGCACCAAGGTCGCCGTGCTGGACACGGGCGTGGACGCCGAGCACCCGGACCTGGTCAACCGGATCACCGCGTCCAAGAACTTCACGGACTCCAAGACCACCGACGACCATGTGGGCCACGGCACGCATACCGCCTCCACGGCCGGCGGGTCCGGAGCAGCCAGTGACGGCCGCCAAAAGGGCGTCGCCCCGGGTTCCTCCCTGCTCATCGGCAAGGTCCTCAACGACAGTGGCCAAGGCCTGGACTCCTGGATCATCGCGGGTATGCAGTGGGCCGTCGACCAGAAGGCCGACGTCGTCTCCATGAGCCTGGGCAACCCCAGGATCGGCGACTGCGCCGACCCGATGGCCCAGGCCACGCAGGAGCTGTCGAAGAGCCAGCACACCCTGTTCGTCGTCGCCGCCGGCAACTCCGGCCCGGGAGCCGAGACCGTTTCCTCGCCCGGGTGCGTGCCCGGCGTGCTGACCGTGGGCGCCGTCGACCGCGACGACACCACGGCACAGTTCTCCAGCCGCGGCCCGGTGGCCGTCACCCACACCCTCAAACCCGAGATCGCCGCCCCCGGCGTCGACATCTCCGCGGCCAGCGCGGGCGGCCGCGGCGTCTACGCCTACCGGACGATGTCCGGCACCTCCATGGCCACCCCCCATGTCGCGGGCGCCGCAGCCGTCGTCCGCCAGGCCCATCCGGACTGGACCGCCCAGCACATCAAGACCGCCCTGGTCTCCTCCGCCCGCACCGGCGGCAATGTCGCCGGCGCCGACCAGACTGGCGGCGGGGTGCTCGACGTGTTCGGCGCGGTGAACCAGAAGGTGCTTTCCGCGCCGGCTGTCCAGGCCGGCAACTACAACTGGCCGCAGGCCACCTCGGACCGCACCACCGTGCAAGTGCCCTTCACCAACACCACCGACAGCGAACTGACGCTCCATCTGAAGCTCAGCGGTGTGCACGGCAACGACGGCAGCGACGTCACCTCCAAAATCATCAAGCCGGAGGACAACAAGGTGACCCTCCCCGCGGGGGCCACCGTTCAGGTGCCGCTGCGGATCGACCCCACCGCCCGTCTGAGGCCCGCCCAGTACGGTGCGATCACGGGCCGGATCCTGGCCACCGGCGGCGACGTGCACGTCTCCGTGCCCGTCACCCTCTACGTCCAGCCGCAGACGCTCACCCTCCACGTCAAGGTCGTCGACCGCAACGGCGAGCCCGCGACCGGCTCCTCCTCCTTGGACGTCGCCAGCCTCGACACCGACGAGGGCGAGCGCCGCACCAACGCAGGTGCGCCCGATCAGACCTACCGTGTACGCCCGGGCGACTACGCCCTCAGCAGCTTCGTGACGACGCCCGACGCGAGCAACGCGCCCGAATCGGTCAGCTACCTCGCGCATCCGCAACTGCGGATCACCAAGGACACCACCATCGTCCTCGACGCCCGCAAGGCCCACCAGCTGAGTCTGCACACCAACCGCCCCTCGACCCTGCGGGGCACCACGTTGAGCTACACCCGCGGGTGGGACGACACCTGGCAGCTCAGCGGAACACTCGCGGCCGACGGCGCCGTGCAGAAGTTCTACGCGGACATCGACGGGCACGCCCACAAGGGCACCTTCGAGTTCCGGCCCACCTGGCGCGCGACCGGCTCCGAGAACGGCTCGTCCTACGTCTACAACCTGTCGTTCCCGACCAAGGGCCCGCTGCACTCCGACATGGCCTACCGGCCCAATGACACCCGGCTGGCCCAGGTCACCGAGACATGGCATGCCATGGGCAAGGAGGCCGACTACATCGACGCGCTGTTCCTCCACCCCTCCAGGAGCAACCCCACCCAGATCCCCGTGAGCCTGTACCAGACGGTCCACGTACCCGGCACCCGCACCGCCTACTACACGACCGGCGACGAAGCCTGGTACCACGGCGCGATGACCAGCTTCCCGTTCGCCGCCTTCATGAGCGACCACGACCGCACCTACAAGGCGGGACAGCGGAGCGCCGAGGAGTGGTACGGCGGCCCCCTGCGGCCGGGCGCAGCGCGTGACGCCGACGGCAACCTGATGCTCGCCGCCGAGCGGCAGGGCAACCAGATCGGAATCCAGAACGCGCTCTGGGTGGACAGCTCCGGCGACCACTGGACCTACGGCGGATCCTTCGGCGACATCGGCAAAATGTCATTGAAGCGCAACGGTGAAGAGATCGGCAAACTCGCCTACCCCTACGGCGTGTTCGATGTGCCGGACGAGGACTCCGCGTACGAGCTCACCCAGCACCTGGAGAAAATTTACACGGGCGACCGCAACTGGCTGCGCTCCACAGCCGCCGACACCACCTGGAGCTTCCGCTCCCACCGGGAGCCAGACGTCTACTCCCGCGGCCTGCCGCTCCTCCACCCGGCGTACGACCTGCCGGTGGACGGCATGAACACCCTGCCCGCCCGCAGCGGCATCAAGGTCGGCCTGTCGGCCGAGGGCCACGCCGGGTACACCCCGGCCGCGATCACGGCGGCCTCGCTGTCCTACTCCTACGACGGCGGCACCACCTGGACCCAGGCGCCGACCGAGCAGCACGACGGCAAGTGGACGGCCCTCCTCGACCACACCGGCGCCGCCGGCAAGGAGGTCACGACGAAGATCACCCTCACCGACGCCAACGGCAACGCGGTCACACAAACCGTCACCCGCGCCTACGACGTGCGGTAGCCACACAGACCGGCCGGACGGTCCACCGCGACAGGCGGCCCGCCCGGCCGGTCAGCCTGCCCTTGCCGAAACCCCGCCCGTGCATCCCATACGACGAGTTCGCACTCGAGTCCCGGGAGAATGCCCGATCGCTGAGCGGCTGGTCGACCCGGAACGGCTGAGTCACTCAATGTTGATGGCGATGGCGGTCAGAACGTGCTGGAAGTGGACCTTGCTCTGTCCTCGGCAGCGGCAGCGGCACATGCCGTGGCCGTGGGCGAACCCATTGACCGTTCCCCACTCCGCAGCGGACCGCGTAGCGGATCTTCCACCCCAGCATCGGCACTTGGAACCGCCCCCCTTCGCAGCACCCGACCGCTACCAGCGCATGCCGAGGGCGGTCCACTCCGCGCGCTGCACGTCGGTGAGTCTGTCGGCCCGCCGCCGGTGTTGTCGACGACGACACCCAGCTTGATCTCGGCCCCGTCCGGCAGCACCTCCACGTGCTTGCGCGACACCCGCAAGTGCCCCTCCCGCCCGTGGTACTGCCGTGCCGCCGCGAGGTTCACAGCCCGCGCTGCCTCCCGCCGCCCCACCGGCCGCGCCCCCGCGCCCTCGGCGGCGGGGGCGGGCTCCAGGCCCAGAGTCTCCAGGAGGTACTGCTGCGCGGGCATGAGCCGTTCCCGCCCGGCGCGCTGCCCTGCCGTCCACGCTCCGAGGTCTTCGCCCTGGACGATGACCTGCCCCGCGGCCTGGGGGAGCGGGCCGCCGGCGCGGACGTGGGCCTGGCACAGCCGGTAGGCCCGCTGCCACCCCGTATCCCACACCGGGCACCACCCCGCGTCGACGGCCTCCAGGGCCTCCCTACGACCCTCTGACAGCTCCCCGGTACAAGGCACGCCCGTTCCCCCCGCCGCGCGCCGCGCGGCGTTCTGGACGGCTTTCCGGGCCGCCTGCCGCTGATTCTTGGCCCACACCCCGACGGGCTGCCCCTCCCACACCGCGGTCGCCGGCGGGACGAAGTGCCCGTGCGCGGCCGCGTACGAGCGGGCCACGGCGAGCATGCCCTCCCACTCGGTGTAGACTGACCACACCATCCCCAACGTCTCCAGCTCGGCCACCCGCTCGGCCTCCAGCGTCCCGGTCGCGTAGTACCGGCGCTGATCCGCCAACCACGCACCCAACGGATACGAGCCCAGGTCGGCCCAGTCCTGCGGAGTCCGGTACGCCACCGGCACCGACAACACCTCCCACCCGGTCTCCCGCAGCCACCGCGACGCGGCCGCGATCCCGCGCCGCCAGTACGCGCCCTCGGGATCGATGACCCGCAGCCGCACGAACGCAGCCACCGCCGCAGGGTCCCGCTCCGTACTGAACCGCAGCACACCCGCCGCCGCACTCACCCGCCTCGCACCCCCGGCATCCTGGTCCTGGTCCCCGTCATCGCCCCGGCCACCCTCGCCCAACCCACCCCCGGCCGCACCGAGTCCGCGACCCCTCGGGCCGCTGCGCGCCCTCGGGTCCGCCAAGGCTTCCACCGTGTCCGTGTCATGCGCCCGCAGCGCCCCGAGCACCTTCGCCAGGGTCCCGTACGCGTCCGACGTCAGCATTGCATTCTCGTCTGACAAATCCGCTAAGAGGTTGTCTCACGTGGCGAGTTTCGCGAGCTTCTTGTAGCAGGTCAGGGCGGCTGCAAGGCCGAGGAAGGCGAGGAAGTGGTTCCCGTTGC
>NZ_JBHJUW010000046.1:49555-57432 GCF_042268205.1 Streptomyces sp. NPDC056160 | reverse complement strand
CCGACACGAATGGGTCCATCGAGAGGGAGATCAGCTGTCCGCAGAGAAGGAGCTGATCTGTCCGCCTACAAGGATCTTGCGCTGTCCGCTCTCACCTGCACCTGAGCGCTCAGGCTGCTGCTTCGCCCGGGTCCTCGTCCTCCGGGGAATCATCCGCACCCGGGGCCTCGCCTTCCGGGGAATCGTCCGCATCGGACTTTGGAGAGACCCAGGTGGTGCCGGGAGGCAGATCTTCCCCTGTCTCCTCCTTGTACTGCGCCTTCTTCTCCTCGCTGGCGTTCCAGCCGGGGTGGAGATTCCGCAGGTGGTTCTTGGCGGAGTCGCGAGGACTGCTCGTCCTGTCGGAGGCGGAGGGCTGCTCCTGGTCAGCGACACCCTCGACTTCCGCGGCACCCTCAGCATCCTCAACCTCCTCGGCGTTTGCGGAACCCTCGGCATAGCTGGGGAACTCGTCTGCGTCCTCATCCATGCTGCGCGGCGCGAGGACCACAACAGCGACCATGCCCGCAGCCACGCCCGCGACTTTGACGAAGCGGATCGTCCTCGGGTGCTTCTCGGCCCAGCCCTTGCCCTTCTCGACCCAGTCCTTGGCCTTCTCGCGGAGGGAAGTGGGCTCGCCGTCATCGGGGGGCATGGAGTCAGTCACGGGCACAGATCTACCGGACCCATCCCTCGCCTGTCAGGCAATCGCCTGACATTGCCCGATGGGTTACGGCGGCGCTCGCCAGACTGAAGTACGTCTTCGCGTCTTCACGAAGGGGCGGCCTCCGGCCGCCACAGCCGCTTGCCGTCATCGCTCTGCCCGCCCTCCAGGCGGCCTCCGTGCTGGTGGTGCCGGGCACGACGACCCTCATCGAGCTCGGCCGCTTCAGACGCGGTTTACAGCTCCAGGGCGGAGGCGATCGTGGCGGCGCAGAGAGAACCGCGCCCGCCGTTCAATACGAGGTAGCGCGGGAGGCCCGCGTACATCCTCGTCACGTAGCTCTCGACCACATGGCCGTAGCCGATCTCCTGGGGGTGCTGGGACGGCATCGGTCACCTTTCCGGGTACAGGTCGGTACGGTCGATCCAGGTGGGGGCGACGAAGATGTTGTCGCCGGCGGGGGCTTCGGAGGCTTCCAGCAGCGACCAGGTGCGGGACTCTTCGACCAGGTGCTCCCAGGGCGCGGTCCAGTCGAGTTCCCAGTCCAGGCTGGTGCCGGAGATGCCGTACGTGCGGCCGGCGTCGACCTGCCAGAGCTGGGAGTAGAGGATCACCTGAGCGTGGTCGGCCAGGTCGTTGATGATCTCGGTGAAGTGGGCCGAGGGCCAGCCAGGGGCGTCGTCCGCCGCGGTGGCTCGCAGGCGCGCGGTGAGCGGTGGGACGACAGGGGTGCGTACGCCGAGTTCGGTCAGGGCCCAGCGGATGCCGCCCGGCTCGCTCCAGTCCAATGGAGTCGCCCGTTCCAGGCAGGCGCGATAGGCGCGGCGCAGGTGCTCGGCCGCGCCGTCTATCTCTAGGCTCGCCAGGGCCATCGCCGCCCATTCCCGGACGGTGGAGTCGTCGCTGCGCAGGAGGGCGATCAGGGCGGGGCCGCAGCGTGGGTCCGCCACCTCTTCGAAGACCTCGATGGCGGTCAGCTGACCGAAGCCGCCGAGGGAGGGCAGACCGTCGATGATGGCGGGGATGGCGTCGGAGCCGATGCCGATCAGTTCCGCGCGGGCGTCGTACGACGGGCCGGTCGAGTCGTCGAGCTGCTGGATGAGTCTCTCGATGTTGTGGGTGGTCATGGGTGGTCCCGGCGCCAGAACGTGGGGAGCCACCAGCTGAGCACCGAGTGGTCGTCGGGCCACGGGGCGCGGTCCTCGGCTGCCCAGTCCTCGAAGGAGTCGCGTGTCAGGTCGATGGGGCGCCAGGCGGGGTCGAGCGGCTCGTCCTCGGCCGGCGGGCGGACGTACCGAAGGCCGTGCTGGTTGCAGGCGCCGAAGTCCTGGTAGTTGCGCTGGGCCTCGATCAGGGCCGCCACCTTGTTCGCACCGCCTGCCATGGTCGGCCAGCGGAACTGGACCCCGTCGTCCTCCCAGAAGCACACGGGGCAGATCTCGTACGAGCCGGGCGTCGTGCCCAGCACGCGGTGCCCGCAGCACGGGCAGGGGTAGGAGCCGCTCACCTGCGCAGTCTCCCTGCAGGCCCAGCCGGTGTGCCAGGGATTTCGCCGCCTCGGAGCCCCGGCCAGTCCGCAGCTAGTCCGCAGGACACCCGTAAACAGCCGTCGGGTGCCAACGCATGCCAACGAAGAAAACCCAGGTCAGAGCCCTGGATGGGGGCTCCGCCGCAGGTCAGGATCGGGCGGCAGCGGCGCCCGATCAGCGTCTTGATCCGTGACAGGGTCCAGGTCTGGTCCGGCCAGCCGTGTGCCACCGGCCCCCTGGCCAGCTCCCGCTCGAGCGCGGCGAACAGTTCGTCACTGAGCAGCGGCAGGGATGCCGGGCCCTTGGAGGCCAGAGCCCGGGGCCCGTTCTGCGACCAGGCTCTGCGCCACCGCTGAACCGACCGGACACTGACCCGCAGGTCGTGAGCGATGACCGGGTTCTCGTCGCCCTGCCTGAACCGCTCGGCCGCCTCCATCCTCAACTTCTCTCGGACGTAACGCCGTTCGTCGGTCAGTCCGCCCCCTTGTGCATACCTCATGCGGTCGGCATACCGCAGGGATCACGAGGCGTCAGCCCCCACGACACCACGCTTTGAAGGTCAGCAGTACAACGCCAAGTCAATTGGGGTCCACCCGGGTTCGGGTTGGCTCCGCTCGCGTGCCCATGGCCGGATTTCGGCTGAATGATCTGACGTTTCGTCACCTGTCGTCATCCGTCGTTCTCCGCGCGCTGGCTGGATCCCGGCTAGACGTGGCTGAGCGACGAGGTCCGTGCGCGTGGTGGAAACCGACTCGGCCGTGGCGGTTAACGGTGAGCCGCGTGGTGTGGTGACGGGGGCCTTTGGCTAACCTCTGGACTCTGTTCGGTCATTTCCGGGTAGGCCGATCAACGATGGTGCCCTGTCGAACGGTGTAGCAGTGAACCCGTGTGATGGCCGTCGTCCGGCAAGGCCGAAGTGCCAATGTATGAAGTCGCCTGCTCAAGGCCATGCAAGGACGGATCCATGGTCTGATCGCCCAGCAGCGGCATATCGTGGCGACCGCTCCATTGTGCGAGGCGCTGCCTGATAACTTGCTGCCTGCCGCATGTGCGGCAGGGGGAGGGGGACATGAGCTGGGAGACCGTGCGTGTCGGTGGCCGATGCGTGGCCCTGGACCAGGCCAGGCAGTGGATATGGCAGTACTTCGACGCAGAGGCGAACCGGGCGGCTGCGGCCGCTGCAAAGGGCAGACCGTATGCGTTCCCGATCTACGACCGGATGGACACCGGCAGCGGGCCGAACGAACTCAACGATGGGGACCTGCTGGCACCGGTGCTGCTGAACGTCGCGCCTAAGCTACATGCCGTCCTCAACCTCCAAGCCGTGCGCCCGGACCTTGAGGCAGTGCTCGCGGCGATCCCGGGAAAGCTCACGTTGCAGGATGCGGTCGCCTCCGACATGCACGCGGAGCCATTGCGCCGTATCGGCGGGCTGCTCGACGGCCCGGCCCCGCTCCGCGGGGTGGGCGGAACGATTTTGATGAAGATCATGCACCGCAAGCGTCCACTTTTCCTGCCGCTCTACGACACCCAGGTCTACGCCTGTTACTGCGGGCCCGGTGCTCAGTACCCGATCAAGAAGTCGCCCCACCGCACCTGGGCGGAGTTCTTCCGACTGCTCGCCGAAGCCGTGGCGCGCGACCTGGACGAGCAGCCCGAAACGTGGAAGACGCTGATGCGATGCGCCCCGGACGACATGAGCGTGCTGCGCGTTTTGGACGTCGTCGCATGGAACCTCGGCGGCGGGCTCCGGGTGCATACCGCTGAGCCCGCCGATACATGAGCGACCGCCCGGAGCAGTGAGACGTGGCCGACCGCCCTGCCCCGGCGACGAGGCCGCCAGCCCCGGTCACAGACCAGCCGTTGGCCAGCCTCGTCCGCGAGCTCGTCGCAACCCGCCGCGGCAAGGCCAAGATCGGCACTCCGGAGGACGTTCCCTGGCTGTTCCCGGGAGGACATCCAGGGCGCCCCCTCACCGACAGCCAGGTCGGCATCCGTCTCCATAAGATCGGGATCCGACCGAAACAGGATCGCTCCACCGCACTGTTCACTCTCGCGACCGAACTCCCCGCCGCGATCCTCGCCCGGATGCTCGGTGTCCACATCAAGGTCGCCGTCCAGTGGCAGCAGGCATCCGCGGGTGACTGGGGCGCCTACGCCGCCGACGTCAGTCGACGGACGAGGCCGACATGGCACCCGTGGAGGGCCAGTCAAGAACAGTCAACTCAGGCCACTGCTCTCGCCACCGCGCTGCCTTGGCCTCATAAACCGCCCGTGGAGCCAGCACCGGGTTCGGCCGAACGACCAGGTTGAACACATCCGAAAGACCATGCGGCGCATACACGCGCCACTGGCCGTCAGCCTCCAGCCGGACTCCCAGACAGCACGTCGTCGCAGCGAAACTGTCGATCGCCGCCTCAGTGGAGTCATGAGGCGGACACGCCACTCCGAACTTGTCCTCATACCAGAGGTGAACCCGGGCCTCGTTCCGGATCTCAACCTCTGCCGGTAGGTCGGCGAAGACCTCCTTGCCGGTCTTGATCACGGCATCTTCTGCTTCCCAGGACAGATCGTCGGCGTCGAAGTAGAAGACGTCGTAGTCCTTGATGCCGCTGGTCGGTGGCCTGTCCGTGGCCGCGTTCCACACGGTCTGAAACAGGCATCCCGCGGTCACATACCACCCAGGCAGACCCAACGTCGCAGTCCGCGCCAGCACCTCCGTCAACACGTCGTTACGCGACAGCACCGCACGCAGGGACACGAGTTGCTCATCGAGAGGGAGTCGGCTGATCATCATCCCTGCCTACCACAACTCGCCCAGGACCACGGCCGATCCACTTCGCGAAGCCCCTCCTGGCTGCTTCCACGACTTCGGGAGGTCGATCCCACCGAAAAACTCAGGCAACGCGAGCAGAACCAGCTGGGAAGCTGTCTTCATGATGGACAAGGCCGGCGGGGTTCAAGGTCAGACGGTTCACTCGGGAAAGTACGCGCGCATCGAGCGGGAACGGCGGTTCTTGCTGGCTGAAGCGCCGGCACCGTCAGCAGTGACGGTCACCCGGATGATCACCGACCGCTATCTGGTGGGAACACGCCTGCGTCTGCGACGCGCCGAACGGTCAGACGGCAGCTGCGAACTCAAGCTCACCCAGAAGGTGCCGGTCGCTCGGACAGGCGCGATTCAGGGACTGATCACGAATACGTACCTGTCGCCGACCGAGTACGACCTGCTCGCCTCACTGCCAGCTGCAGTGCTGACCAAGACGCGTTTCAGCGTGCCTCCCTTGGGCGTCGACGTCTTCGACGGCCCTCTGCAGGGCCTGGTCCTGGCGGAGGGCGAGTTCACCACCGACGAGGAGGCCCAGTCCTTTATGCCGCCTCCAGAGTGCGTGGCAGAGGTGACCGACGACGCCCGCTTCACCGGAGGCCGCCTCGTCGAGACCTCTCGCCAAGACCTGCTCCGGTGGCTGGCCGAGTACGGGCTCCATCCAGCGACTCCCTAGCAGCCGAAGCCTTGCGGGCCCAGTCATTCGGACAGTTCCAATACCCGACTCCACCGTTAGCCCGCGGCCGCGACGGGATCCACGAGCTCCTCGACATCGAGACCGCCCGGGCCACTGCCGACACCCTCACCACCCTCCACGACGACCTCACCCACGGGGTGGGCATCTCCGGGCCGGCCGCACGGCGCGCGATCCACGCCGCCGCCCGGGCCCCTACGTTCGCCGGGTCGATCCGCACCCACCGCCAGGCCCGCGACATCCTGGGCGACCCCGCGCTGACCGTCTACGACAACCCTCGCGCCTTCCTGATGTGTGTCTACAACCGCGACCGGGTCCTTTGCCACAGGCGGGACACCACCGATGTGCCAGGGCCGGACCGCTGCCAGCCGTCCTGCGCGAACATCGCCCGCACCGACCAGCACGCCGACCAACTCCGCCAGCAAGCGCAGGCGCTGGAGAAGCAGGCCGCCTCCGAGGCGGTGCCCGATCCGCTCGCCGACCGACTCGCCCGGCGCGCCGGACACCTGCGGACGCTGGCCCACCGGCACGAACACGACCGCATCCACCTTCAAGAGCCAACGTCATGAGCCCAGCCCCAGACGAGCGCGAGCACATCCGTGCCGCAATGGACCGCATCCTGAACGGCACACCGCGAAACTCGAACGGAGCGCTGACCATCGTCGCCCTCGCCACCGAGGCCGGCGTCCCGCGCAACGCTCTCACCCAGCGGCACACCGACCTGAAGAACGACTTCTACGACAAGGTTCGCGCCCGCGGCGGCACCCCAGACAGCGAACAACGCCTGCGCACACAGGTCCGCCGGCTGCAAGAGCTCCGGGCGGCCGACACAGAGGAGATCGCTCAGCTCAAAGCCGAAATCGAAGCCCTGGTGGGCGCTTTGCATCAGTTGACAGTCGAGAATCACGTACTCCGTGGGCAGTTGGCCGAGCAGCCAACGAAGGTTCGTCTCCTTCCAATCCAGCCATAGGCAGAGACGCCTTCAGTCAGTCGATGGACCACCGCCCTTTCCCTCTGCATTGCTCCGCACGTGAACCAGGTTGTTCCGTGACGTCAGGGTGGCCGGGTGGTCCTCACCCAAGACACGGATCCTGGCGGTCAGCGTCTGCTCGTACAAGGGGATGACCCTTCCAAGATCCTTAAGAGTTCCAGAGACGCTGCACGAGCGGTTCGGGCTGCGGGAGGGCGGCGACCCGGAGCCAGCGGCAGCGCAGGCCGGGTACAGGCCCTCGGAACGAGTGGGAGCCGGGGTCTGAACGACCGGCGTCATGCGAAGACAAACGACCAGGTCCCCACTCCCTGTCCGAGAGGGAGTGGGGGACCTGGCGCCTTGTCGGCTACTCCTTGCGTCCTCTGTTGCCCGGCCGGCTCTCCAGCCACCGGCGGATGGTGTCGGCGTACCAGAACGGCTTTCCTGCTTCGACGTGGTCCGGCGGAGGGAGCAGCCCATGCTTGCGGTACGAGCGCACGGTGTCGGGCTGGACCCGGATGTGCGCGGCGATGTCCTTGTACGACCAGAGTCTTCGGTCGGTCCTGTGTGGCACCTCCCAGTGCGCACCGCGGCGGCGGCCCGGGGGAGCCAGTTCACTCGTCGATTCGTACGCACTAGCCAGGTTGTTTCGTGACGTCAGGGTGGCCGGGTGGTCCTCGCCCAAGACACGGATCCTGTCGGTCAGCGTCTGCTCGTACAAGGGGATGGCCCGCCCAAGATCACCCGCCGATTCGTACGCACCAGCCAGGTTGTTCCGTGCGAGCAGGGTATCGGGGTGGTCCTCGCCCAAGACACGGACGCTGTCGGTCAGCGTCTGCTCGTACAAGGGGATGGCCCGCCCAAGATCACCCGCCGATTCGTACGCACCAGCCAGGTTGTTCCGTGCGAGCAAGACCACGTGGTGGTCCTCACCCAAGACACGGACGCTGTCGGTCAGCGTCTGCTCGTACAAGGGGATGGCCCGCCCAAGATCACCCGCTGCCAAGTAGAAGCCAGCAGCATTGGACAGCGAAGCCACGAGGTCAAACTCATAGACCGAGGGTGCGACTTCCGCGAGTCGTCGATAGATACTCAACGCCTCATCGCTAACGCTCCTCGCCTCTTGCCATCGTCCTACTTCCGACAGTCGGTTGCCATAGTTATTCAAAGCGGATGCGAGGTCAGGCTCGTAGGCAGCTGCATTGTCTGCTGCC
>NZ_JBHJUW010000046.1:0-49456 GCF_042268205.1 Streptomyces sp. NPDC056160 | reverse complement strand
CAGACGCCGGCGGATCTCCACTGCCTCCGCAGCAGTCTCCAATGCCTCCTGCCGACGACCGACCTCCGACAGCATCGTGCCCAAGTTGTTCAGCGACATCGCAAGGTCAGGCTCGTAGGCAGCTGCATTGTCTGCTGCCAGACGCCGGCGGATCTCCACTGCCTCCGCAGCAGTCTCCAATGCCTCCTGCCGACGACCGACCTCCGACAGCATCGTGCCCAAGTTGTTCAGCGCCTGGCCTTCGCTGTTCCGGTCGCCAAGCTCACGGAACACAGCCAAAGCCTGAACATGGGCGTCGATAGCCTCCTCGAACCGACGCGCCTGCCTCAAGGCGAGCGCGAGGTTGTTCAGCGCCTGGCCTTCGCTGTTCCGGTCGCCAAGCTCACGGAACACAGCCAAAGCCTGAACATGGGCGTCGATAGCCCTGCTCAGGTCCCCAGTCCTACCAACTCTCTCGAACCGGGTTGCAAGCGCAATGCCAAGCGTGGTCAGAGCTTCAGCTCGACTGCTGTGGTGGGAGGGAGTGCTCTGTTCTTCTTGTTCGAAGGTAGCGATAGCACGGTCGAGATCGGTAAGAGAGCCGGCCAGCGCGAGCTGTCGCCACGTGGCAGATGCCTTGTCACGGCTGCTCATCGACACCCCCCACTTCTTTGAAGATCTCTACAGCCATTTGCCGGTCGAAGACGTCCAGTGTCCGCTGGCGCGGATTCCATCGGATCAGCGGTTCCCGCATGGGTGGTCTCGATGCCTCATCTACGCGTGGGCTCTCGCCACCCCGTTTGGCTTCCGTAGCACCCCCGTCAGGAGTTGTCCCCTCGGCAGCCGCCGTCCCTTGAACGCCAAGAGGTGTCAAGGATGCGCCATCTGAAGACGATGGATCTTCGTCTGCAGCGCGCCAGAGTGTATGAATCCGCATCACAACGGAGCCGATGTCCGCTTCACCGACGCGTTGCTGTTCCACCAGGACGCGAACGAGAGATTCAAGGTTGTTCCAGCGGGGAGTGCCAGAGCCCCGTAATACTGCGCTGACCCCCTCGTGGCTCAACGTGCCTGGAAGGTCATCTCGCTCCCGGATCCATGAGCTGATGGTGCGAGCGGGAGGTTTCCCAGCCAGCGCATAGAGCTCGTGCATTGCCAGGACGAGTGTTCGTCTCGGCCCCGACGGCAACCGCTCCTCGTCCGGCATGCGAATGCCCACCACGGCGTCTCCGTCAGCCTTTGTCAGATCTTGTCAGGTTGGCAGTATGCCAGTCCGCCCGCACCGGTGTCGGCTCGACGCCCGGTCAGGTCATCAAGCGCTATCGACAGGGATCGCTCGGGCACTTCTGCGCCGCCCCCATGGTGGATACAGGCCTCGCCGTACGGAGGGGCACACCTCCTCGAGGGCCGGGGTGTGGGACGCGGAGGAAGAGGAGCGAGAACTGTGAGCCAGAACAACGTGAACAGCCCACCGGCAACGTGGCAGCTGGTCCTGGGCCGTCAGGGACTATGCGTCAGCGCGGGGCGACACCTGCGAGTGTCGATGTCTCTCCCGCTGCTGAGCTGGCTTGTCAGCCTAAGCGGCTTCGTGAGCGCAGGCTCCTACTGGAACTTCTTCCACGGATAGCCGGCCGTGCAGAACGGTTGGTGGTCCCCGAGCAGCTCGCAGACCACCAACCGTTGTGATGACGTTGCGCACCTCGTAGAGACCCCGCCGCCTTGCGTACGACGACCTGTTCACGTCGGGGAGTCGTAGGTTCGTCACGCTATGCCACCGCAGTGCGATGTCCGGCCGGTTCGCCGACTCCGTCACCGTGCGCGGTGACGAGGACGATTCCGGGAGCCCTGAACGGCAACCGGGCCCGGCGGTAGGCTCGCGTCATGCCGATCTTTGAATACCGGGGCGAGAGCGCGAACTTGATGGTGCTGGCACGGGAGATCGAGGCGGATCCACACCTCGCCGGAAAGTGCTCTCTCACCCTCACGTTCCTGCGCCAGGACAGGCGCGACTCCTTACGTCACGCGAACTGGGCGGAGATCACCGTCTCGGTCGCCTCCGGACTGGCCACGAACGCGGTGTACGACGCTCTGAAGGCCTTAGTGGAGCGGGCGCGTGACCGTGGACCCGTGGACGAGGTGTCCCCACGTTCGGAGGGCGGCAGCGGCGAGGAGACGGACGGCACCGAAGTGGCGGCGGAGCGGTGACCGTACACTCCCCGAGCCTGCGGAACTCCAGCGGCGCCGAGCTGAATCTGCGCAGCCAGATCCATTTCCAGGACCCGACACGCACCCGTACCAAAGACCTCGTCACGGCGGTCGGCTCCTGGCACAAGACCTACGTCCACGAGAGCAGCCACTGGGCGCGGTACCACGCATCCACCGTTGGCATCCTGCTGAGCCTGCTGCGGAGATCGAGGGACCAGCTGGCCGCGTACACGATCTCCCACTTGAGCCAGCGACAAGCGGGAGATCTCCACGAGGGCCGGAGGAGCGGACAGCCCTTCCTCTCCTTCAAGCGTTACCCCCAGCACACCGGCGGGGAGTTGAGATACGACGAGCTGGACTGGCTCAATCTCTACTACACCTACTACGTCCTGCTGGACCCTGCGGGCTTGACAGAGTTCGATTTCACGACCTGGGACACGCGGGCGGCGTTCGAGAACTCATTGCAAGACACTTGGCGCCAGAGCGCGGGCGTGGAGATGGTCGAGCGCCCCGAGGACACGCCTGTCAGCGTCATGGGGCCCCTGAAGCTCGTGCACACCTCCGAGGGGCAGCTCACCACCCGCCTCCTGTTCGAGTGCGCGGCGGTCATCGACGAGCTCTTCCAGTTCGAGGGCGCTTTCATGCGCATGACCGACCCGGCACTGCGGGAGTTCCTGCACGAGGAGATGAGCGGCGAGTACGGGCTTCCGTGGCGTCTTGCGAGTGCTCTGGCGGGGCGGGATCTCGGCGGGAGCGTCGTCCTGGCCCTCATCGACTTCGCGCTGAACCCGGTGGTCCCGGGCCTGACCTCCGCCGCCCCGTCCGTCGACTGGAGGGAGCTGTACCCTCCCTACCGCTTCGCTGCGGCGGCGAAGGCGATGGCGGACTGGGAGAGCGATCTGGAATTCCAGTATCCGAGCCATGAGGTGGTGGTTCACTTCCAGCACGCGCTGGCCAAGCGCAGCGGGCTCCGGATGGGACGTGTGGTGTCCCGCCCGTCCGGTCTCTCCACGCTGCGGGAAGCGGCCACGAGACCTATGCACCTCGCGGACCGAACCCCTGCCGTTTCCCTCATGTGCGCCTCACATCTGCTCGACCTCCGCGAGGAGGATGTGTGCGCGCTTTCCCACTACGGCGTCAACTTCCTGGGCGACCGGGCGGTCAGATTCGTGGACCCCGACCGGGACATGTGGTGGCTGTTCCCCGTGTTCCAGGTAAGCCAGGGTGAGTACCGGTGGCCGGCGGAGCACGTGACCCTCGACGAGGCCACGGACCTGCTGATAGGAGCCGCAGTGGCGTCGGCGTACGACGACATCCTGCACGGCATCGGTCCCCTCGCCTCCGACCACCTTCCCCGAGCCCCCTTCGAGGACCTCGGAGAGGTCGAGGCACTGAATCAGGTACTCAAGGACTCGACGGGCCTGGACATGGGCTGGCGTCAGCCCTGATCACCCACGCGTTCGAGGGGCCTCCGGCTCCGATAGGTGCCATGTAACGCCATCCTGTGGGTCATCCTGACTCCCGGCACACTTCATCAGAGACAGAACTTCCCCTGCGCCACCACGACCGTATCGTCAGCGGTCAACTCGCCCCTCGGGCACAAGCTGTAACGATCCGTAAACCAACTGTAGTGATACGGAAGCGAGGGCCTCGACCTTACGGTCGCGGCCCTCGTTGCGTGTTCGGAGCTACTGGTGATGCTCAAGGCTCCCTGAATGGGCAACGCGGCGCCTCCAATACCGTCGGTGATCGGCTGAATCTGTTCGGACGCCGATCGAGGGTGGCTTCCGTCGACTGACGGCGGGCTGTGCGTCGAGCTTCTTCCGCGCCGCGTTCTTGACCGCCTGGCGTGCTGGAGCGTGCTCGGGGCCAGGCACAAGGAGCCCACCGGCGTCTCGTGGCGGAAGGTGCTGCGGCATCGCCACGAACCGGCAGCGAGCCGCACGGTCCGGTCACGGGCTCGCCGCCGACCGGATAACCGCTTTGTGCGCCTCGCGAGCCATTTGGTAGACATGTGCGAGCAGTTCGGAGGTGGGGGCCGCGGTCGACGGCATCGCCTGGCGGCGCTGACCGGCGGCATCGGTCGACGGAACACACAACGGGGTCATACGTGTCCAAGTGGGATATCCAAGTCGAATCCGTCCGCGGCGTCCTCGGCAAGACGGGGGATACGGCAGGGAAGTTCGAGGACGCGTTCACGGCTTACAGCAGCGGTTTGGCGAGTGCCGCCAAGTCGGCCGGCACGATGGCCCCGGGAGTGGCGCCCAAGAGCGGTACGCCGGGCCCTGTCGCTGCCGCGTTGCAGGAGTTCGCCGGCAAGACGTTCGACGACCTGCGCTATCTCCCCGCCCGCGCCGCCAAGTCGATCGGCGGAGCGGCGGAGGCCACCGCGGAGTACGTCGCCGGCGACCTGACGATGGCGGCCAACGCCCAGCACGACGCCGTCCCGGACCCGAAGCTCCCTCCGGTCAAGGCGGAGGGGGACAGAGGCAAGTGATCGGCGACCTCAGCCAAATACCCGAATTCAGTGGTGACCTCGACCAGTTGGAGAAGGACGCCGGTGCACTGAAGAAGGCCGCGTCCGACATCCGGGACACCGGCCGGGACGTCCACAACGACTTCCAGGGACTGGTGTCCTGCTACACGGCCCCGGAAGCCGACCAGCTCTTCCACACCACCATCCCGGTCCGGGACAAGGCCGACACCTTCGCGGAGAAGCTGGAGACCGTCAGCGGCGCCCTGTCGGCCTTCGCCAAGGACGCCCGGCCGCTCGTCCAGCGCATGGATCAGCTGAGGAGTGAGGCGGCCGCCTTCCGCGAGTCGATCGAGGACGACGACGACTGGCGGAAAGACCAGAAGAACATCGACAAGAACACGCACCTGGTCCACGAGATCGGCCGGGTCTGGGGCGAGTTCCAGGAACTCGAGCGCTCGACCGCCACGAAGATCGACGGCCAGGTCGGCGGTACGCGCTGGATCGCCGACGACGGCTCGCACAAGAAGGGCATGTACGGCTTCGACGCCGAGGACGCGGCCAAGGCCGACGACACGCCCTGGGGCAAGGTCGACGAGCGCGAGTACACCGGCCTGGCCGCCGCGTGGCACTGGACGAAGCGCAACGTGGGCGGTGCCATCAAGGGCTTCTTCGTCGACGGTGTCTGGGGCACCCTCAAGGGCCTCGGCCACATGGTCAACGTCTTCGACTGGGACACGTTCACCAAGACCTGGGAGGGCATCGGGGACGTCTTCGGCGGTGTGAGCGCGTACGTCATGACGCCCTACGACTGGGCCATGGACAAGATGTTCGGCCCGGCCGACCACAGCGACACCGACCGCCAGAAGAAGGCCCTGCGCGACTTCGGCAAGTCCCTCATCGCCTACGACGAGTGGGGAACGAACCCGTCCCGCGCGGGCGGCACCGTCGCCTTCAACGTCCTCACCGTCAGCGCCGGCTCTCTCCTCAAGCTCGGCAAGGCCGGTTCCCTGGCCGCCAGGACCGGCGAGGCGGGTGAGGCGGCCTCCGCGGCCGGCCGCGCCGCCAAGGTCGCGAACGCCTTCGGCAAGGCCGGGCGGCTCGTGGACCCCATGACCTACGTCGGCAAGGGCGCGGGCTTCACCAAGCTCAAGGTCGGCGACATGATGGCGGGCCTGAGGGAACTCCACTCCGGTGCCGCCGACGACTTCCTCCACGGCGCGGATTCGCCCAAGATCCCGCAGACGCACGCCCCGGTCACCATCTCGGACAAGTCCGTCCGCTATCCGGACGGCTCGGTCCTCCACGAAGACGGCACCATGGTCTCCCCGGAGGGCAAGCCGCACGAGAGCCCGATCCCGATCGAGTCCTCGGCCGCGGACCGTCTGGCGCGGCACGAAATCACACCACCGTCACACCTCTCCTCGCCGTCGCACACGCCGGTCCATGCGGACCAGCCGGTGCCGGCGCACGTGGGCGGTGACAGTGGGGCCGAGGCCGCCTCCCACGCGAGTGGCCACGGAGCCCTGTCCGGGTCGTCCCATGGCGCCGCTCACGCAGGAGAAGACGCCGGTCACGGCGCACCCACCGCCTCCCACCAGCCCAGCCACGCGGGTCACAGCGATTCGGGGACGGCAACGGCACCCGCCACTCACCACGGTGCGAACGGCGATGGCCACGGGTCAGGCGGCCAAGACGCCGCGGGCCACGGCGGTCACCACGGCCCTGCCGACTCCGGAACTGGGCACGGCGGTGGTGATCCCCACCACGGTCAGCACGGCCAACAGCCGACGGGTCGCGACGAGGAGCCGCCCGTCCCCAAGCCGAGCGGTCACATCCCCGAGCACACCTTCGACCACGTCCTCAAGGGAGAGCTGAAGTACGGCAAGGACGGCCGCCCCAAGGTCGTCGGATACCATTTCCGTCCGGGTGGTCGTGACCCCTACGGTGTAAAGGTTCCGAAGATCCTCAAGGTCGATCACAAAACGGGGCTGACACAGGGCAACGTGTGGATGCGCGATCCACGTACCGGCACCTGGGTGATGAAGCGGGCCAAGACGACCTTCTTCCCGCCGACGTGGACGGAGCGCGAGGTTCGGCGCGCGATGGCCAAGGCATTCGAGAACAGTGAAGTGATCGATCCCGAACTTCACATGTGGCAAGGCGAATACAAGGGGATCACCTTTGAAGGCTATTTCGACCCCATCACGGGTGACGCGAAGACCGTTTACCCGATCATGCCCGATTGAGCAGCAGAAGGAGATCAGCGCGTGATCCGCACTCAGTATTATGCGCGGGACGAAAAATTCAGGGTACCGCGCTACACCGGTCCTGCGGAGCTCAAGATTCTGGGGCACTGGGTGACCGCCGATATCCAGCTCTCCCCGCTTGCCATTCTGGAAGCGATCGACCTGGTTCGGCTGGCGCAGTCCGACCCTGGTTTCGCCCCGGAAGACCTGGACGGAAACGCCCACACCGCCACCGTCAGCCCTCAGGGCGTGGCAGTGGAGAACCACTTCGTGGAGCACGTGAAGGGTGAATTTCCGCTGGACAAGGCGTTGGCGGTCCTGCTCGACTTCTGGGACTACTACGTGTTGGCGCACCCCGAAGATGTCGTGTCCTACTGGAGCGAGTACGTGAAGGAGAACGGGCGGGATCCGCTCGCGGGGCTTCGAGACATCACGGTGTGATTCACCCTCGAAAGGGCCCGGGGGTGGGCTTTCGACAACCGCAGGTAACAGGAGCGTGTGCCCGGGCTCATCGCATTGGTAACCGATCCGGCCGGGCTCGGCGCGGCACCTTCCCGGCGCGGGCTCCGCTCCGCCGTCACGATCGTTCACCGGGGCCAAGGGGCGGTGGGCCGTGGCTTCGCGGAGTCCGCACTCTGCGCGGTGGTGTCATCGCTACCGTGCAATGCAGAAGACACATCCTTCCCAGTGTGGCAGCGCACTGAGTACACGGTGGCGTGCGCACGAGGCCATCGCTGCTTCCGCATGGCCGGGGAAAGCCATGGGCGACCCGCCGTCGCGGTAAGCCAGGGGGTACGCGGCCACCATGGCGCGGAAGCGGCGTAGGTGGTCCGCGGCGAAAGGCGGGTAGTAGTCCATCTCGTCCCACCGGTGCCCGTTCAGGGCCAGGTCGGTGACGCGGAGGACGAAGTCCTTGTTCCGCGCCTGTTCTTCGGGTGACGCGCCCCAGTCGATGTCCTTGAGGTCGAAGCCGACCGCTCCCCGTCCCATGACGTTCTGGTCCTGTAGCGAGAGGAGGGCCGCGAAGCGGTAGTCCCATGGCTCCTCCACGAGATCGGTCACCGCCAGCATCAGGACGTCCACGAATGCCGCCGTGCCACCGTTGCTCAAGTAGAGGCCGTCGCCATCGCTGTTGAAGGTGTTGCCCACCGCGTCACCCTACGGTCTCCGCTGTCAGGCGAGGGCGGCCACCCACTCTGCCCGGTGCCCGCACAGCCACTCCCGCGCGTCGTCGTGATGTTTCGGCGCGCGCCGGATGCGGGGGTCGCCGACCTCGGGGGCGCCGACGAGCTCGTCGAGGGGGACCTGGTGGGCCTGAGCGAGGGGGAGCCGGGGCTCCAGGCCGGGGCGGCGCTGGCCGGACCCTAGGCGCGAGAGGGCAGCTCTCCGAGCTGCCGGCGGCCTCGGCAAGGGCGGACTGGAGACGGTTCTCCCGCCTTTCCCGCCTCGCAGGCCTGTCGGTGGTGCGGGCTAAGCTCTGTGCGAGTCTGTGCGTGCCCCACCCAGCCGCCCGGCCTCGGCAGGCTCGTCCGCCGCGGCGCGGTGGCCAGGCTCATCCGGACGGCACGTGCCGAAGAACCGACGACCGACCACGGGGGCACCGCATGACCAAAGACGTGATCGCGCTGACCGACCGCATGCCGGACGCCTGGAGTGTCCTGGCCGGTCTCCTCGCCGGTGGTCCCGACCTGCACGTCCGGTCCGCCGCCGAAGGAGCGGTCATCCAGCTGTGCGACGCGGAGGGCCGCCCCCTGGTCTCGATCGAGGCCCCGCTGCTGCTCCACGTGCCGGGGGAGGCGCAGCGGCTGCTCGGCGCCACCGGTGGGGACGGCGAGCGGCGGTGGTGGACCGAGGCCCGTGCCTCCACCGCCGTGCCCGGGGCCGAACAACTCGCGGGTGCCTTCGCCGCGCGCCTCGCGACCCTGCTCGGCGGCACCGTCTGGCCGCCGGACGCGCCCGGCGCCGACGACGCGACCCACCCCGTCGACACCTCCCAGATCACGGCAGTCCCTGCCCCCGTCGCCGCACAGCCCGCCGTCGACGTGCTCACCGACAAGGTCGCCGTGGTCCTCCAGGACCGGCCCGTCATCGCCATGTCCAGCTGGCTCTCCCAGGCCCTGCGCGCCACCCTGGAGAGCGAACGTGCCCTCCAGATCGTCACCCCGCGCCACTGCCGGCTCTCCCTCCCCACCGGGTCGGCGCTCACCGGCCCGCCCACGCGCTGGGTCGTCCAGGACCCCGACTGCGGCTACTACGACGGCCGCACCGGCGCCGTCCTGCGCTGGCAGGACGGTGCCTTCGAGGCCGCCGAGGACGCCGACGGCCAGACACCCGTCGCCCCCGCCTTCGCGGACGTCGCCCCCACCGGTGAGCGCCAGATGCTCCTCAGCTTCCGCGCCGTCCACGACCCCGACGCCCACCTGGTCCTCGGCGGCGCACTGGAGGCCGCCTGGCAGGCCCTCATTGGCGAACTCCCCACCGGCTGGGGCACCGCCGAACCGGCCAACCTGCCGTGGTCCCGGCGCCGTCTCACCGATCTGGCGTACGAGCGCGCGCCCCAGCCGACCTGGACCGTCGTCGTAGGCTCGGCCGACCGGCCCGCCCTCGCCACCCTGCGCGTGCTGCGCACGCCGGAGGGAGTCGAGGAGGACGTCACCCTCGCCGTCGGCTTCCGCGACGGCGAGAAGCCGCCGGTGTCGGCCGTCGCGGACCTGGCCGCCGAACTCACCGCGCGGCACGGCCTGCGCACCCTGCTCGCGCAGCTGCGCGAGGCCCGCGCGGACCTCACCGTGCCGCCGCACTTCGAAAGGCCACCCGTGCCGTTCGGCTTCGCACTCGGCCCCGCCGAGGTCGCCGAGGCGGGCACCGGCATCGCCGCCCGCCCCCCGCTCCCCGCCGCCCCCGTACGGATCGGCGCCGCGGCCAGGCCCGGCTACTACTACCCGCTGGGGGACGGCGATCCGGCAGAGGGCTGGACCGATTTCGAGACGCTGCTGCGGCACCTGCGGGGCGCGCTGTAGAAGCGGCCCCCTGCACGCCGCCCCGGCCGGGTGGCGCTACGGCAGCCGCTTGTCGTAGGTCTTGTCCTCGTCGGAGTCGTAGACCAGCTTGCCGTCGGCGTCATACCCCCTGATGTGGGGGGCCAGCGTGACCTGCCGGTCCAGGACGCCGGAGGTGACGAACCAGCCGTGGTCCAGGGCGGCCCGGCTGGTGGCGCCGCCGTAGGAGACGGTCACCCGGGCCACTGACGGCTCGACGGTGCCGATCACGCTCCATCGGAACGGCAGCGTCCATTTGCCGCGGTCGAGGACCGACTGCTGGTAGAGGCGGCCGCCGTTGATGTCGGCCACCACCGGGCCGGCGCCCGGCACGTCGTCGGAGCCCACAGCGGTGTTGAGGCCCTTCGCCTTGCCGTCCTTGACGGTGCAGATCAGCCGGGTCTCCTTCGGCCGCTCCTTCACCGCGACGACGTACATGCCGTTGCCGGGCGCGTTGGAGTCGCCGGTGCTGTTCATCGCCAGGATGATCCGGTATTCCTCGGCCGCGCCCAGGTCCGTGCGGAGGCCGGACGGACCACCTGTGTGCGACCGGTCGTACGCGAGGCACTTCTCCAGCCCGTCGACCGCCTGCCTGAAGGTGATCCCGTCGAGGAGCTGATCCTCCGTGGCCGGCCGCGCGGGCCCCGTCGGCGCCGCGGACGGCGTCGCCGGCGTCCGCGGCGTGGCGCTGCCCGAAGGTGCCGATGCCACCGTGTTCCCGCCCGTACCCTCGTCGGCCAGCGCGTACGCCCCCACGGGCAGCGCCGCCAGCGTCACCAGGGCCGCCCCGACCGCCGCCACCCGGCGCCGCCGCTCGATCGTGCCCCGGCGGCGGATCGCCGGGAACGGCACCGGCGCGGGCCGGATCGTGTGCGCGTCCTCGGCGAGCAGCTCGCGCAGCTGCTCCTCGAAGTCCCCGCCGGCTCCCGTCCCCGGCTCCTCGTGCCCCTCGTTCACTTGCTGCCTCCCTGCCCGGACACCGCTCGGCTGCGGGCAGGCCGGTCCACGACCTGCGCAAGCCCCGCATTCGTACGCAACTTCACCAGCGCCTTGGACGCCTGGCTCTTGACCGTGCCGGGCGAGCAGCCGAGTACCTCGGCGACCTCGGCCTCGGACAGGTCCTCCCAGTACCGCATGACGATCACCGCCCGCTGCTTCGGCGGCAGCCCGGCCAGCGCCGCGAGCAGGACACTGCGCTCGTCGGCCCACGAGACGGCCTCGTCGCGCCCGGCCACCTCCGGCGGCACCGCGGTGAGAGCCTCCCTCACCCGCCGCTTGCGGAACCGGTCGCTGTTGCAGTTGACCAGTATCCGCCGGACGTACGCCTCCGGACTGTCGCTGCGCGAGACATGCCGCCATGAGCGGTACGCCTTGGCCAGCGCCGTCTGCGTCAGGTCTTCGGCGTGGTGCACATCGCCGGTGAGCAGGTACGCGGTCCGGACGAGATGGGACCACCGCGCTCTGACGAACTCCTGGAACCGGTCCTCTTGTTCGGCCTTCATCAAGCACCCTCCCTCGCCCTCCAGACCACCGTCCCGGCGGATTCGGTTGCCTGGGATCCGCCCGGGATCCGCCCGGGATCCGACGCCTCGTCGATCGGTCAGGCGAGCGGGGCCGACTCCAACCGTCAGCGGAGTGTCGGTGTGGGGGCACCGCCCGGTTCCCGAGACGGTGTCCGGGGACTCCGCTTCGAGGCCGTCGGTTCAGTGTGTGCTCGCCAAGGTGCGGTGTGCCCAGTCGGCGAAGCCGGTCCAGTGGATCTCCGGGTGGGCCGCGTGGAGGGCGGGGATGTCAACGCGATAGCCAGGTCCGTTCAGGAACGTCCACATGGCGTGCATGTCGGCGTTGTCGATGGCCGAGAGCGGTACGTACTCATGGCGGACCTCCCGTCCGAGCGTGGCGCCGAGCGCGGCCGCCATCTGCGAGGGCGTGGGCGCGTCGCCGGCCAGTTCGATGCGCTGCCCCACGTACGGAGAAGGGTCGAGCAGCACCTTCGCGGCGAACGCGCCGAGGTCGGGGCGGGCGAGCTGCTGCAACGGCCGGTCGGGCGGCAGCGGCAGGTCGAGGACGCCGTCGAGGATGCGCCGGGCTCCACCGAGCGCGTTGTCGAAGAAGTACGTCGGCCCGAGGATCGTGTACGGCACATCACCCGCGGCCAGTTCTGCCTCGATGCGCGCCTTGCTCTCGAAATGCGGTACCCCGCTGTCCTGGTCGGCCCCGGCGACCGAGCTGAACACCAGGTGCGGAACGCGTTCCCGCGTGGCGGCGGAGAGGATCGCCCGCCCCTGATCCACCTCCGCCTCGACACCGGCCTCGAACGGCGTGGTGAACGCGAAGACACCGGCCACCCCCCTCATCGCCGCGGCGAGCGACTCGCGATCGCTCAGGGAGCCCGCCACCACGTCGACGCCCTGGCCGGCCAGTTCCCGCGCGGACTCCCGGCCGGGGTCGCGGACCAGCGCCCTGATCCTGGCCCCGCGGCTCAGCAGCGCGTCGGCCACGGCCCCGCCTTGTCCGCCCGTCGCGGCGAGCACCAGGATCGGATCGTCCACCATGGAAGCACTTCCTTCCCAACCGGGGGCATCGCATCTGAAGTCGGCCCCAGCGGTAACCTTCCGTCACGAACGGCGGTGCATGAAGCCGACGCGCGCGAGACGGGCGCTGAAGGACTCGATCTCGTGCACGCACAGTCAAGGACGCCGGCCGCGTGCACGTGACCGGCCGGGGGGAGGGGCCGACCAGTCCCCCTCCGGCGGCCCAGGCCGTCTCAGACCGTACTCACGGCGTCGACGAGCCGCGCCAGCGCGTCGGCGAGCGCCCGCACCCCGGGGCCGTCGGCCGGGCCGCCCGGCTCGCGCATGTACACGTCCCGCCGGATCTCGATCATCAACGCGCCGACCCGCCGGTCGACCCCGTAGTACTTCAGCGGTACGTAGGCGCCCTGGAACGGGCTGTTGATCCCGATGCCGCCCCTGACTCCGGTTCCTCCGCGCCCCGCGGACGCCTCGGAGAACATCGCCGCGACCCCTTCGAAGGCCTGCTCGGCCCGGTCCAGCAGGTCGGCGGAGGTGTGGAAGACGTCGTGGCCCAGGCAGACGGGGGGACGCGGTCCGTCGCCGTGCAGCTCGTAGGGGAGCCGTTCGGCCGGGTACGAGTGCACGTCGATGATCACTGCCCGCCCCATGGCCGCCAGCCGTTCGCCGACCGCGTCGGTCATCGCGGCGGCGTACGGCCGGAAGTACCGTTCGACGAGCGGGCGTCCGTCGAACGCGGCCGGCCGCAGTTCCCCCCGGTGCGTGGTCCGCGTGTACACGGCACCCATGCCAACGGCCAGCATCTCCTCGCGCTCGTCAGGGAAGCGCTCGGGATCGACCACCAGCCGCGAGAGCCGGTTCACGAACCGCCACGGCGTGACGGCGCAGCGCTCGGCGGCGGCCGCTGCGATGTCCGCGGTGTGCGCGTCGGTGATGTGGTCCAGTTCACGGGCGAGTGCGTCGTCGTCGAGCGTGATGCCGCCTCGTACGTCGGCCGGGACGGCCCGCGAGGAGTGCGGGACGTGGAGGACGACGGGGGAGTCCGGCGAGCCGGGCAGGTACTCGTAGGAGGGGGACGAGTGCTCCTCGGAGGGCGACGCGTGCTCGAGGGCGGGGGAGGAGCGCTCGGAAGCGGGGGACGAGTGCTCGAAGACGGGGGACGGGTCGTTCATCTGCGGTGTCCTCATCGCGCGTGTGACCTGCCGTGCGGCCGGCGTCGCGTGTCGTTGCGGAGCGCGGCGCGGCGCGCTGGGTCGTCGCGGATCGTACGCCGGGAAGTTCTCGACGAGGCAATGAACTTGGCATGGACCTGATCTATATCCCCGGCTACCCTCTTCCGTGCACCCCCTTTGAGAGCGCTCTCACTCCGCATGCCCTTCCGCTCCACCCCCACCGTCACCGGGACGACGTGTCCCCTGGTGACCGGAACGACGAAAGGCAGCAACGCACATGAGACGCACGACAGTTCTGCGCGCCGCCCTGACCGGTGCGGTCCTGCTCGCCACCGCCGCCGCGGGCCTGAGCGGCGGCAGCGCGACCGCCGCCACCCCCTCCCGCACCACCCCCGCCGCCGGCGCCCCGGCCTCCGCGGCCCTCGTCTCTGCCCTCCGGCACGACCTGCACCTGACGGAACGCCAAGCGTCCGCCCGCCTCGCCGCGGAGGCCTCGGCGCGCACGGTCGAACAGGCCGCCCGCAAGGCCGCCGCGGGGACGTACGGCGGCTCGTGGTTCGACCCGAAGCGCGAGGCGCTGGTGGTCGCCCTCACCGACGACACGCACCGCTCGGTGGTGGAGGCCACCGGGGCCCAGGTGGTCCGCGCGAGCCACACGGAACGCCAACTGGACGCGGTCAAGGCCAAGTTGGACGCCCTGCGTGCCCCGAAGGGCATCAGCGGCTGGCACGTGGACCCGCGCGCCGGCTCGGTCACCGTCACGGTGGTCGCCACACACAAGGACGACAACGATGTCAGGAAGTTCCTGACCCGCGCCCGCGCCGCCGGCCCGGTGACCGTGGAGGAGACCCGCCAGGCCCCGCGCACCCTGGCCGCCGGAACCGTCGGCGGCGACCCGTACTACACGGGCAACGTCCGCTGCTCCATCGGCTTCTCCGTGTACGGCGGCTTCGTCACGGCCGGGCACTGCGGCCGGCCCGGCATGGGCGTCAGCGGCTGGGACCACTCCTACGTGGGCACCTTCCAGGGCTCGTCCTTCCCCGACAACGACTACGCCTGGGTCAGCGTGGGCAGCGGCTGGTGGACCGTGCCGGTCGTGCTCGGCTGGGGGACCGTCTCCGACCAGCTGGTCCGCGGCTCGGCCGAGGCCCCGATCGGCGCGTCGATCTGCCGCTCGGGCTCGACCTCGCACTGGCACTGCGGCACCGTCCTCGCCAAGAACGAGACGGTCAACTACAGCGAGGGCGCCGTCCACCAGATGACGAAGACCAACGTCTGCGCCGAACCCGGCGACTCGGGCGGCTCGTTCATCAGCGGTGACCAGGCCCAGGGCGTCACCTCGGGCGGCTGGGGCAACTGCACCTCGGGCGGCGAGACCTGGTACCAGCCGGTCAACGAGATCCTGGGACGGTACGGGCTGACGCTGCACACGACATGAGGTGAGCCCACCCGCACCATGCGGGGCCGCCGAGAGCGGCGGGACGCCGTGTCGTGCCGTGTCGTGCCTGTCGTACCGGCGAACCCCCGTACCGCCCCCGGCCGGTACGGGGGCCGGTTCGCGGGCCGGTACGCGGACCGGTACGGCACGGTGCCCAGCCGTGACTGTGGATCGACACCTGGGCCGACCGGTGTCCGGCGGCGCGCATGGTCGTGACCGCCGTGGGGAAGGGCCGTTCCGACGAACTTCTGCCACATCTTCGACGTCCCTTCCCACAGGCGGTGCAGAGTGAAGAAGAGAGTGTGCGGTGCGGGTGTCGTGCTCGGCGTCCTCGTCACGTTCGGCGCACTGCCGGCGCAGGCGTCGTCGGCCGCGCCTCCGGGCCCCCGGCAGAGCGGGCACGTGCTGCCCCTCGGCCCCTCCGGCCTGACCGAGACCCGTACCACGACGACCCTGCAACCGGGCGTCACCCTCACCCGCATCGTGCGCGGCGAGGACGCCCCGGCGCTCAGCTGGACGGTCGAGGTGTCCATCCCCGGCGGTGCGACCTCGCCCGACCCGGACGCACCGCCGGCCGTCCTCAAGGACGAGGCCAGCGCGAAGGAGCTGGCCGCACGCCTGGAACAGCACGGCTTCCCGGCCCGCGCGGAGGAGGTGGTCACGCCGAAGGCGGCCGACTACGCGGGAGGCACCCTCGGGTGGCGGGTGCGCGTCGGATCGTTCGGCTCGCAGTCCGCGGCGACGGCCGAACGGACCCGGCTGCGGTCGGCCGGGTACACGGGATCCGCCGTGTACACCGGCTGGGACGGCGACTCCTCGGCCAGGGGGCCCTGGCACGTCGACGTGCTCACCATCGACCCGCACCGGTTCCACGGCGGCCTCGAAGCGTCGTACGGGCCGGACCTGGAGAGCCGCGAGACCACCAGCCGGCTGTCGCAGGCGGCGGGTGCGACCGCGGCGGTCAACGCGGGCTTCTTCGTCCTGGACCCGGCCGCGGGCGCACCCGGGGACCCGGCGGGCGTGGGCGTGTACGACGGGCGCCTGCTGAGCGAACCGGTGAGCGGGCGCCCGAGCCTGGTGGTGCACGACAACGGGCGGGGGACGGAGATCGCCCGGCTCACGTGGCAGGGCCGGGTCACGGGCCGGGGCGCCTCGCTGGGGCTGAGCGGCATCAACCGGGTGCCGGGTCTGATCAGGAACTGCGGCGGCAACCCGGGCGACCTCCCGACCTCCGCGCCGCTGCACGACGTCACCTGCACCAATCCCGACGAACTCGTGGCCTTCACGACCGACTTCGGGAGCAGTACGCCGCAGGGGCCGGGGCTGGAGGCCGTACTGGACGCCCATCACCGGGTCGTCGAGCTGCGTTCGCCGCGCGGCGGGCCGCTCCCGTCCGGCGGCAGCTCGGTCCAGGCGACCGGCCGTCGCGTCGCCGAGCTGACCGGCCTGGCCCGTGCGGGCGGCCACCTGAGTGTCACGACGACCCTGCGCGACCGGCAGGGGCACCGGGTCTCACCCTCGCCCAGCACCGACATCGTGAACGCGGGTCCCGAACTGCTGCGCGACGGCAGGGTCCACGTCACCCCGGCCACCGACGGCATGGTGCACCCGGGCGACCCGAGCTGGTACTACGGCTGGGTGCACAAGCGCAATCCGCGCACCCTGGCCGGGGTGGACGCCGCCGGGCGTACGGTGCTCGTCACCGCCGACGGACGCAGTACCGCCGCGCTCGGCCTCAGCATCGCCGAGGGCGCCGAGGTCGCCAAGGCGCTCGGGCTGCGCGACGCGGTCAACCTCGACGGCGGCGGCTCGACCACCATGGTGGCCGACGGCAAGGTCCTCAACGCACCGTCCGACGCCACCGGCGAACGCCCGGTGGGCGACGCCCTGTTGATCCTGCCGCACAGGCACTGACCTCACCCGAAGTGTCCGACGCGTTCGAGGCATTCGAAGCGTTCGAAGCATTCGAAGAACCGTTCATGCAGCGACGAACCCCACCGCAGGGAGCCGCCGTGCCCACCAACGTGACGACGACAGCCGTCCGGTCTGTCCTGTCCCGCCTCCGACCGGGTGTCCTGGGGGCCCTCTCCGCCGTCCTCCTCGCTCTGTCCGCCCTCGCACCGACGGCCCCTGCGTCCGCCGCCGCGCTTCCCGCGGGAGGTGCGGCGGCGCCCGCCGCGGGTGGGGCCGCCGGCACGTCCCGCGACCCGCACCCGCGCGGCGCCCGGGTCGTGGCGGTCACGCCGGTCGCGGACCGGCAGGTCGACCTGTCGGTCCGCTCGGCGGCCCTGGGCGGCCGGACGGTCAAGGTCCGCCTCCTCACCCCCGACGGCTGGAACCCCGCCGACCGCCGCCGGCACTGGCCGACCCTCTGGCTCCTGCACGGCTGCTGCGGGGACTACACCTCGTGGACCGCCATGACCGACGTGGCGCGGATCGACAGCCTGCGCCGTGTCCTCGTCGTCATGCCGGAAGCGGGCTGGAACGGCTGGTACAGCGACTGGTGGAACCACGGCCGGGGTGGCGACCCGGCCTGGGAGACCTTCCACACCGTGGAGTTGCGCCACCTCCTGGAGCACGACTGGGGCGCGGGCAGCGACCGCGTGGTGGCGGGCCTGTCGATGGGCGGCCAGGGCGCCCTGCTCTACGCCGCCCGGCACCCCGGCATGTTCAGGGCGACCGCCGCCTACTCCGGCTCGGCCCATCCGCTGCTGAACGACGAGTCGGTCGACCGCATCATGGGCTTCTTCGCCGGCCAGGGCGACGATCCCCTACGGGTCTGGGGCGACCCCGTCGCACAGCGCCGCGTCTGGCAGGCCCACGACCCCTTCCACCTGGCCGGGCGTCTCAGGTCGATCCCCGTCTACCTGTCCTGCGGCGACGGCACCACGGGCCCCTTGGACCCACCGGGCAGTACCAGCGCCCTGGAGGCCGACTTCAACCGGCAGAACCATGCCCTGGCCGCTGAACTCGAACGCGTGGGCGCCCGGCACGTCACCACCCACTTCTACGGCCCGGGAACCCACGGCTGGGCCTACTGGCAACGGGAGTTGCACGCGTCCTTGCCGATGCTGCTGGGCGCGCTGCGGGTCGCGGCCTGAACCGGTCCCCGCGCGGAGCCGGCTTCGGGCGGCCCGGCCCGTCCCGGGCCGGTGCTCGCCTCACCTCAGGTGAAGGGCGGTGCACTGTGCCCAGACGGTCTCGCCGGGGCCCCCGTCGGCGCGGGGCGTCCAACCCCACCGGTCGGCCAGGGCGTCGACGAGGACCAGTCCGCGTCCGCTGTCACGCGGCTCGTCCCCCGGCACGGGAGCGGCGGCCCGGTGCGTCAGGCGCTCCCCGCGGGTGTCGGTGACCTCGATCCGTACGGTGCAGGTGGCCGCCGCCGCGGTGAGCGCGTCACCACTGGTCACGCTATGCCACAAGGCGCCACGGTGAGTGCATGACCGCAACGCAATTGGGAGAGTCATGAGCGTCAGCGTCGCACCCGCTGTGCCGGAAGCTGCCTGGTTCAAGAGCAGCTACAGCACCGGCGGCGGTGGTGAATGCATGGAAGTTGCTTCCATAGGGAACGCCGTCCACGTCCGCGATTCGAAGCGGCCCGCAGAAGCGCGGCTGTCGTTCGGCCCCGTCGCCTGGGCCGGCTTCGTGGGAATGGCCGCCGGCCGCTGAGCCGGCCGACGTCCCACCGCAGGGGCCGGGTGCGCGCGCCGCGCCGGGCCCCGACTCCGCCGGAAAACCCCGTGTCCGGCGGTCCGTCCTTCCCTAGACTCATCCCCGACCGCGCGCTCCTCCTGAGCGCGCCCACCGTGCACACCGAGGGGGGCCGACCATGCGTGACCGTACCGCTGTCGTCGTCGTTCCCCCGTCGCGGTCCGAGGTGATCCTGGTGTCCTGCGGCCTCCGGCGCCCGCTGCGCGGCCGGTGCCGGATGTCCGTGCCGAGGAACTGAACCGGGTTCGAGTCGACCCGGAAGCGGACCAGCATCAGAACCCGTTCGCCGAACGTGTGTGTCCTCGTACGGAAGATCGCGCCGCCCTTTTCCGGAACATCCCGAAAGGCCACGGGCCGTGCGCAACAACCTGAACCCCCTCCCGGCGATCCGCGCCATCCGCAACATCGGCATCCTCGCCCACATCGACGCGGGCAAGACGACCGTCACCGAGCGGATCCTGTACGCCACCGGCGCCACCCACAAGCGAGGTGAGGTGCACGACGGGAACACCGTCACCGACTTCGACCCGCAGGAACGGGAGCGGGGCATCACCATCTCCTCGGCCGCCGTCAGTTGTGGCTGGGAGGGGCACCGGATCAACCTGATCGACACCCCCGGGCACGTCGACTTCGCCGACGAGGTGGAGCGCTCACTGCGGGTGCTGGACGGGGCGGTCACCGTGATCGACGCGGTCGCCGGGGTGGAGCCGCAGAGCGAGTCGGTGTGGCGGCAGGCCGACCGGCACGGGGTGCCGCGGATCGTGTTCGTGAACAAGATGGACCGGGCCGGGGCGGATCTCGACGCGGCCGTCGCGTCCGTACGCGAGCGGTTGCATCCCGTCCCGCTGGTCGTGCAGTTGCCCCTCGGGGCGGAGGGCGGCTTCCGCGGTGTCGTCGACCTGGTGCGCATGTGCGCTCTCGTCTGGACGGACGGCGGCGACAGCGCCGACGTCGTCCCCGTGCCGGACGACCTGCGTGCGCGGGCCGCCGCCCGGCGCCGGATGCTCGAAGAGGCCGTCGCCGAACGTCATCCCGGCGCGCTGGAGGAGTTCTGCGCGCGGGAGACGCTGACCGCCGCCACCCTCGACGCGGCGCTGCGCGAGCTGACCCGCACCGGCGACGGCGTAGTCGTGCTGTGCGGCTCGGCCTACCGCAACCGGGGGATCGAGCCGCTGCTCGACGCCGTCGTCGCCCACCTGCCCTCGCCGCTCGACGTACCCGCGGTGCGGGGCACGTACGAGGGCGCGGAGCAGGAGCGGACGGCCGACCCGGCGGCACCCTTCGCCGCGCTCGCCTTCAAGGTGAACGCCACCGGCACGGGGCGGCTGACCTGTCTGCGGGTGTATTCGGGGACCATCGAGAAGGGAGCGACCGTGTGGGACGCGACCGCAGGGCGCACCGAGCGGGTCGGGCGCATCCTGCGCGTGCAGGCCGACCGGCAGACGCCGCTGGAGCGCGCGTTCGCCGGGGACATCGTCGCCGTGGTCGGGTTGAAGGGCGCCCGCGCGGGCTCGACGCTGTGCGATCCCGGTGCGCCGCTGCTGCTCGAACCGCCCGGGGCCGCCGAGCCCGTCGTCTCGGTGGCCGTCGAGGCCTGCCGGAGCACCGACTCCGGCCGGCTCGCCTCGGCGCTCGCCCGGCTCACCGAGGAGGACCCCTCGCTGGGTGTGCGGACCGACGCCGAGACGGGGCAGACCCTGCTGTCGGGCATGGGGGAACTGCACCTGGACGTGGCCGTGGAGCGGCTGCGGCGGACGCACACGCTCGATGTCCGGGTCGGACGGCCGCGGGTGGCGCTGCGCGAGACCGTGGTGCGCGGGGTGTCCGGGGCGGTCTACCGGCACGTCAGACAGGACGGCGGAGCGGGGCAGTTCGCGCACGTCGTCCTGGACGTCGAGCCGGTGGCAGGCGGCGGGGGGTTCTCGTTCCGCTCCGCCGTGGTCGGCGGTCGCGTGCCGCAGGAGTACGTCCGTGCCGTCGAGGCCGGGTGCCGTGACGCCCTGGCCGAGGGGCCCCTGGGCGGGCATCCGGTGACCGGGCTGCGCGTCACGCTGACCGACGGGGCCACCCACGTGAAGGACTCCTCGGAGGCGGCCTTCCGCACGGCCGGGCGCCGCGGGCTGCGGGAGGCGCTGCGCGCCTGTGCGATGCGGGTGCTGGAGCCGGTCGCCGAGGTGACGGTGAGCGTTCCGGAGGTGGCCGTGGGCGGGGTCCTCGGTGATCTGGCGGCGCGGCGCGGACGGGTGTCAGGGCAGGCCGTGCGCGCGGGCACGGCACAGGTCACCGCCACCGTGCCGCTGGCCGAGCTGTTCGGGTACGCGACCCGGCTGCGCGGCCGGACCCAGGGCCGGGGCACGTTCACCACCCGGCCCGCCGGGTACGCGTTCGCCCCGGCGCCCGGCGCCGGCCCCGCGTCCGAGGCAGGGACGGGGGCGCGTCCGGCACCGGCCCGGCGGTGATCCACAGCCCTGCGGGTTCCCCTCTCCCGGTGGACGGGAGGGGGAACCCGCAGGGGCGCGCACGGGGAACCGGGCCGCGGCGGACCTGCGGTCGTGGCGACCTCCGGCGGTCGCGGCAGCCCCCGGCGGACGCGGTGGCCTCCCGCGGGCTCAGCGGTCCTTGCGGCCCACTCCGCCGTAGATGCCGATCGGCGCCGCCCCGGACTGGGGGGCCTCGTCCGGGCGCCAGTCCGTGACCTTCACCAGGCCCGGCTCGACCAGCGTGAAGTCGCCGAAGAAGTCCAGCACCCCGGCGTGCGGGCGGAGGTTCAGGGAGGCGGTGGCGCGCCGGTAGACGGCCGCCGCGTCCGCGCGCCGGTCCTCGTGGACGTCGCCCGTCGCGTGCGACAGGACGAGGTACGAGCCGGTGGGCAGCGCGTCGCGCAGGGTGGCCATGACGCCTTCTGGGTCGTCCGCGTCCGCCAGGAAGTGCACGACGGCCACCAGGAGCAGCGCCACCGGTTCGCCGAAGTCGATCACCCGGCGCACGTCGGGGTGGTCCAGGACGGCGCGGGGGTCGCGCAGGTCGCCCAGGATCACGGAGGTTCCGGTGCCGTCCAGCAGGGCCATCGAGTGGGTGCTGACGATCGGGTCGTTGTCCACGTAGGCGATGCGGGTCTCGGGGGCGATGGAGCGGGCGATCTGGTGCACGTTGGGTTCGGTGGGCAGACCCGTGCCGATGTCGAGGATCTGCCGGACGCCGCCCTCGGCGACGACGTGCCGCACGGCGCGGTGCATGAAGCGCCGGTTGGCGAGGACCCCCGCCCGCACCTCGGGGGCCACCTTCATGAACTGCTCGGCGGCCTCCTGGTCGACCTCGTAGTTGTCCTTGCCGCCGAGGAAGTAGTCGTACATGCGGGCCGGGTGGGGCTTGCTGGTGTCCATCTCGTACGCGAGGGCGCGGCTGTCGCCGCTGCTGGGGGAGGTCATCGCTGCCTGGCTCCGTCCTGGGCTCGCACCCCGCCACCGTGTGCACCGTGGTGAGTGACTGTCAGAACATCATCTTGGCATGCCGCCGACGGCCCGCGAGAACGGCCATCGCGGTCCCCGTCGTCCGGCGGGCCCCGCCCGGCGCGGCAGCACCGGGGTGAGGAGCGCCGCGAGCACCGTCAGTGCCGCCGGCGGCAGGCTGTGCAGCGCGCTCCGGAACGGGTCGAGTCCCAGAGTGTCCTGGAGGACGTACGTGGCGACGCACGGGGTGCCGGACAGTGCCGCCGACGCGGCCACCAGGACGGCCACCACCGAACCGACGGCGGCCGAACCGACGGCGGCCGAACCGACGGCGGCCGAGCCGATGACGTCCGGCGGCAGCAGCGGGTCGGCGGCACGCCGCTCGCGCCGGACGAGGAGCACCCCGGCGACGTCGTCGACCGCGGTGATGCGCCACCTGGAGGCGAAGGCGATCGACGACGCCCTGGACCTGTTCGAGATCCTGATGGCGACTCGGCTGGTCCAGGTCAGGGCCTACGACCTGCTGCGGATGTTCGGCCGCGCAGGCCACCCCACCCCGCTGGGGCAGGCGTTCGCCGAGTACGGGCGGATCGCCAAGAACCTGCACCTGCTCGCCGTCGTCGACCTCGATGATGACGACGACGGCCAGGAGGAGTGAGCCGGGTCTGGACGGCGCTCGGCCCCGGCGGCGCCCCACGGGGGAAGGGCGTCGCCGGGGCCGAGTGCGGACACCCCAACGCGCGGGGGTCGGTCAGCCGACGGGGATGACGTAGGCGCGGGCGAAGTTGAGCTCACCCGGGAAGAGGCAACGCCAGGAGAGTGCGGGCGGCACGGTGAGCGGCGGGTTCAGGCCGGCTTGGCCCTGATCATCCGTTCCGTCGCCCGGCCAATGCGAAAGACTGTTCGAGACATTGGCCTCGGGAGTGTCTCCCTGTGGTGTCTTGCCTCCTCTACTCGCGGCGAGGCGCCGCGCCGGCTGAATATGTAAAACGCGAAAAATGGCTCTTGCCTTGCCGGACCGGCAAGAGGGATTGCTTCCTCTGCCGGAGCGCCGCACTGTGTGCCGCATGAACGGCAAAGTGGATTCCGGCGTATTCGATGTAGTCGTGATTGGCGGCGGTGTGGCCGGTCTGTCAGGGGCGCTGACCCTGTCGCGGGCCCGACGTTCGGTGCTGGTGCTGGATGCGGGGGAGCCCCGCAACGCCCCCGCCGCTGCGGCTCACGGCCTGCTTTCGCGTGACGGGGTGGCGCCGCTGGACCTGCTGCGTGCTGGGCGGGCCGAGGTGAGCCGGTACGGCGGGCAGGTGCTCTCCGACCGTGCCACGCACGCCATGCGCGTGGAAGGGCTCTTCGTCGTCGGCACGCAGAGCGGTGCAAGCTTCCGGGCCAGGCGGCTGCTGGTGACCACGGGCCTGGTGGACGAGTTGCCGCAGGTGCCGGGGCTACGCGAGCGGTGGGGAAGAGACGTGCTGCACTGCCCCTACTGCCATGGGTGGGAAGTGCGGGACACGTCGATCGGCGTGCTCAGCACAAGTGCAGCCTCAGTCCATCAGGCGCTGCTGTTTCGCCAGTGGTCCAGCCAGGTGACGCTCTTCCTGCACACGGCGCCGGAGCCTGAAGAGGAGCAGTGGGAGCGCTTGGCGGCCCGCGACATCGAGGTTGTGCAGGGAGAGGTGACCGGCCTGGAGGTCGTGGACGACACGCTCCGAGGCGTCCGGCTCTCCTCGAAGCTGGTGGTCCCCGTGCATTCCCTGGCGGTGGCCCCGCAGTTCCTCGCGCAGGGCGAAGTCCTGGCCGGTCTCGGCGTAGGCCCGGCGCCGCACCCAATGGGCGTCGGCACCTATGTGCCATCCGATCCCGGCGGCGCAACGGATGTCCCCGGCGTCTGGGTGGCCGGCAATGTCACCGATGTGATGGCCGGGCTCGTCCAGGCGCAGGCCGGCGGTGCGACGGCCGCGGCGGCCATCAACGCCGACCTCGTCAAGGCCGACACTGACGAGGCCCTTGCACGCCGGCGCGCTGCCCCGCGTGAGGACTTCAGCACCGCAATCGAGGCGCAGGCCACCGAGCGTGTGCTGGGCGAACGGCGGCACGGCCTCGACTCCCTGCTGCCCGGTACGGAGTGACCGCGATGCGGTCAGGCGGGGCGGGCCCTGAGGTGGGCCCGCTCGCCCTGCTTGCCGAAGATGATCAACAGCTCCACCGGCTGATCGTCGTCGGCGCCTAGCCAGTGGGGCACATGGGTGTCGAATTCCACCGCTTCACCTGGCGTGAGGAGCAGGGAGCGCTCGCCGAGGAGCAGGCGCAGCCGGCCGTCCAGCACGTAGATCCACTCGTAGCCCTCGTGGATGTTCAGCTCAGGCTCGCCACTGCTGGGGCTGATGACGAGTTTGTGGGCGTGCAGCCCGCCGGGGTGGCGGCTCAGTGGCACATAGGTCATGCCGTCGCGGGTGACGGGCCGCAGATGCACGCGCGGATCGCCCGTCTCGGGCGCCCCGACCAGCTCGTCCAGGGGGACCCGGTAGACGTGGGCCAGGGGGAGCAGGAGCTCCAGGTTCGCTTTGCGGCCGCCGCTCTCCAACCGGGAGAGCGTGCTTTCGGAGATCCCTGTGGTCTGAGAGAGGGCGGCCAGCGTGATACCGCGCTGCAGGCGCAGCGCCCGCAGTCTCGGGCCGATCGCCGTCAGGACCCGATCGATGTTCGTCATGACACCCACCTTGCCAAAAGAGCATGAGAGTTTGCATCTTCGGCACGACTTGTTCCAGCCTCCGGGCCATGCAACGGCGCACGCCGCCTCGTCGCCCCGTCTTCGGCTCCGGCTCAGGAGAGATTTCAATGACCAGCCCCGCCCACCACGCCCAGAGGGCGCCCGGCCCCACCACGCCGGATCCCCATCGGTGGATGACGCTCATCGTGGCGTCCGTTGCGACCCTGATGGTCGTCCTCGACGTGTCCATCGTGAACATTGCCTTGCCCCAGGCCCAGAGCGATCTCGGCATGAGTGACGCCAGCCGCCAGTGGATGATCACTGCCTACGCACTGGCCTTCGGCGGCCTGCTCCTGCTCGGCGGCCGCATCGCCGACTTCGCCGGCCGCAAGAAGATCCTCCTCATCGGCCTGCTCGGCTTCGCCGCCGCCTCCATGCTCGGCGGCCTCGCCCCCGGCCCGGGCATCCTGTTCGCAGCCCGCGCTCTGCAGGGAACCTTCGCCGCCCTCCTGGCCCCAGCCGCCCTCTCCTTGATCACCGTGGCCTTCACCGACCCCGAGGAACGCGCGAAGGCTTTCGGCGTCTTCGGCGCGTTCCAGGGCGGGGGCGGTGCCGTCGGGCTGCTGCTGGGCGGTGTGCTGACGCAATACGCGGGCTGGCGCTGGTGCATGTACATCAACGTCCCCATCGCCCTGGCCGCAGCCCTCGCCACCCTCCCCTGCATCCGTGAAAGCCGCGCCGCGGGTGACCGTCACTACGACGTCCCCGGAGCCGTGCTGGTGACCGGCGGACTCGTCGCCCTCGTCTACGGCTTCGCCCAGGCCGCCGACGGCGGTGGCTGGACCGCCCCGGCAGCACTGCTGCTCCTGGCCGCCGCCGTGGTTCTTCTGACTGCGTTCGTCGTGGTCGAGCACCGCAGCGCCCACCCGCTCCTCCCGCTGCGCGTGATCCTCGACCGCTCCCGTGCCGGCGTGCTCCTGGCCAACATCCTCATTGGTGCCGGCATGTTCGGCATGAACCTCTTCATGACCTACTTCCTGCAGGTCAACCTCCACTACACACCCCTGCGGGCCGGATGCGCCTTCCTGCCCTTCAGCGTCGGCATCATCGCCACCACCACCCTCGGTGCCCCGCTGGTCACCCGCCTCGGCCCCAAGACCCTGATGGCGGCAGGAACCACGCTGGCCACGGTGGGACTGTTCTGGCTCACCCGACTCGACACCGCGTCCGGCTACGCGGGCGAAGTCCTCCCGACCCAGATCCTCGTCAGTGTCGGCGTCGGCCTGTTCTTCCTGGCCGGCCCCAACGTGGCCCTGTCCGGCGTTGATCCACACGACGCCGGTGTCGCCAGCGCCGCCCTGAGCACCAGCCAGCAGATCGGCGCTGCCCTGGGCCCCGCCCTGCTCAACACCCTCTACGTCTCCGCCGTCACCGGCTACCTCACCTCCCGCAGCGAAAGCCCCGGGCAGGCCCCCCGGGCCGTGCAGTTGGAGGCCTACCTCCACGGCTACCGCATCGCGTTCATCGTGGCGGGCGCTCTCCTGGCAGCCGCCGTTGTCGCACTACTCGCCCTGGTGAAGAGCCCCAAGAGCACGGCCAGCGAGGCGGCCGCACCCGACCCGGGCCACTGAGCCCACCCGAGCCCTCACCCCAATCCGCCACGGAGTTATCCGAAGGAGAGGCACACGTGATGAACGAGTGCATCCGCGAAATCCATGCCGCCAACGATGCTGCCAGCTTCTGGGAGCAGCTCTACCGCGGCAAGGACAGCGCCTGGAAGGACACCGCGAATCCTCTGCTCGCCGAGACGGCCCGGCACCTCACACCCGGCCACGCCCTCGACCTGGGCTGCGGCGAAGGCGGAGACACCCTCTGGCTCGCCACCCACGAATGGCACGTCACCGCAGTCGATATCGCCCCCACCGCCCTGCAGCGCACCAGCCGGCTCGCCGCCCGAAACGGCCTCGGGAACAGTGTGCGCACCGAACAGCACGACCTGGCAGAGACCTTCCCCGCCGGCACTTTCGACCTCATTTCGGCCCAGTACCTGCAGACCCCCTACGCCTTCCCGCGTGCCAGCGTCCTGCGCCGCGCCGCACACGCGCTCACTCCCGGCGGGATCCTCCTGCTCGTCGACCACGGCTCGGTACGCCCCTGGGCCTGGAACACCGATCCCGACACCTGCTTCCCCAGCCCGGAAGACATCTACGACGAACTCGCCCTCGACACGGCGCGGTGGACACCCCAGCGCCTGGCCACCCCGCAACGGGTGGCCACCGGCCCCGGCGGACAGACCGCGACCGTCACCGACACGGTCATTGCCGTACGCCGCCTCGCCTGACCTTCCGCACCCCACGCACACTGCACAACCCCCTTCAGGAGATACCTTCATGACTGACCTCTTCGTGCCCGTCACGGTGGGCAAGTGGACGCTGAACAACCGCATCGTCATGGCCCCCATGACCCGCAACCGGGCCACCCCCGACGGCATCCCCACCAGCCTCATGGCGACCTACTACACCCAGCGGGCCACCGCCGGACTGATCGTCACCGAAGGGGTGCAGCCCAGCGCGGTCGGACAGGGTTACATGAACTCACCCGGCCTGCACACCAGCGAACAGATCGAAGCCTGGCGCACCGTCGCCGCCGGCGTGCACCAGGCGGGCGGCCGAATCGTGGCCCAGCTCATGCACGCCGGACGCATCTCCCACCCCGACAACAAGCACCAGGCCGAAACCGTCGCCCCCAGTGCGATCGCCGCACCGGGCGAGATGTTCACCGCCGTCGGCCCCCAGCCCCACCCCACCCCACGCGCCCTGACCACCGGCGAGATCCCCGCCGTCATCGACGAATTCACCCGCGCCGCCCGCGCCGCCACCGACGCCGGCCTGGACGGCATCGAACTGCACAGCGCCAACGGCTACCTCCTGCACCAATTCCTCGCCCCCTCCACCAACCAGCGCACCGACCACTACGGCGGTTCCCCCCAGGCCCGCGCCCGCTTCGTCATCGAGGTGGCACAGGCCGTCAGCGACGCCATCGGCAGCGAACGCGTCGGCATCCGCATCTCCCCCGCCATCAACCTCCACGGCGCGCTGGAGACCGACCCCCGCCGCACCGCGGCCACGTACCGCACCCTCGTCGACGCGCTGTCCGGGATGGGCCTGGCCTACCTGCACACCATCGGCGACCCCGCCTCCCCGCTGCTCACCGACCTCGCAGAGCGCTTCGGCGGTTCCCACATCGTCAGCAACGGCTGGGACCCGGTCACCGACGTCACCGCCGCACAGGAACTGGTCACCACCGGACAGGCCGACCTTGTCGCGGTCGGGCGTGCCTTCATCGCCAACCCCGACCTGGTACAGCGCTGGCAGACCGGAGCCCCGCTCAACCAGCCCGACAGCACCACCTTCTACGGCGGCGACCACCGTGGCTACACCGACTACCCGCATTCGGCGTAGGGTGCCGACCTCACTCCATGGCCCCTTTCAGGCTCACCTAGGCGACCCAGGGACCAAGATCAAGTGCTTGGCGCCAATGGCTGTTCCGTTGGCCCCAAGGCCGGTCCACTGGCGGAATGACCACTGCTAGCCCCCGTGCACCGCCTGTCACCGCTCGTCCCGGGAATGCAAGGACGACCCGCGCTGGTTGACCCGGGTATGACGCAGGAATCCGGGGAGGTCCGGGAGAACACCCGGGACGCCGCCCCCGCACCGGACGCCGCCCTGCTCGCCCTGCTCGCCGAAGGGCACGCGGGCGTGCTGGTCACCCTCCGGCGCGACGGCCGGCCGCAGTTGTCGAACGTCAGCCACGCCTACGACCCGGACGGGCGCGTCCTGCGCGTGTCGGTCACCGACGACCGAGCCAAGACCCGCAACCTGCGCCGCGACCCGCGGGCCTCGTACCACGTCACCAGCGCCGACCGCCGCGCCTACACGGTCGCCGAGGGCACTGCCGAGCTGACGCCCGTGGCCGCGGGCGCCTACGACGACACGGTCGAGGAGCTGATCCGCCTGTACCGCGCCGTCCAGGGCGAGCATCCCGACTGGGACGACTTCCGCGCCACGATGGTGCGTGACCGCCGGCTGGTGCTGCGCCTGCGCGTCGAGCGGGTGTACGGGATTCCGCGGGCGCCCGAGCTGGGCTGACCCCGGGCCGTCCTCAGGCCCCGGTGCGGGCCTCCAGGGCCCGCAGGACGGCCACCATGTCCTCGTCGCCGTGGCCCAGCGCGACCGTCTCCTCGAACAGGGCGTGGCACACGTCGAGCAGCGGGGAGGCGACGTCCGCCGTCCGGGCGGCCTGGGCGATCAGCCGGTTGTTCTTCAGCACGTCGAGGGCCGCCGCCTGTACGGCGAAGTCCCCGGCCAGCAGCTTGGGCGCCTTCATCAGCGAGACGGCGCTGGCCATCGGGCCGGCGCCCAGCACCTCCAGGAACAGCCGCCGGTCGAGCCCCTGCCGCGCGGCGAAGTGGAACGCCTCCGTGAGCCCGGTGACCTGCGTGATGAGGAAGAGGTTCACCGCCAGCTTCATGAGCAGCGCGTTCGGGGCCTGGCCGCACAGGAAGGTCTCCCGGCACAGGGGAGCGAGCAGGGGCCGCACGGTCCGCACGGCCGCCTCGTCCCCCGCGAGCATCGCCACCAGTTCGCCGTTCTGCGCCGGGACGCGGGAGCCGGAGACGGGCGCCTCCACGTAGCTGCCGCCCGCCGCGCGGACGTCGCTCTCCAGTGCGCGCGAGTAGCCGGGCGAGGTCGTGCCCATGTGGACGACGGTCCTCGCGGCGACGCGCGCGGCGAAGTCCGGGGTGCCGCGGCCCAGGGTGGCGTCCATGGCCCGGTCGTCGGCGAGCATCAGGATCACGACGTCCGCGCGGGCGAACACCTCATCGGGGCCGGCCGCCACCCGTGCGCCCGCGGCGCGCAGCGGCTGCGCACGGGCCGTCGTGCGGTTCCAGACGGTCAGCGGGGTGCCGGAGCGGGCCAGCCGGAGCGCCATGGGCCGGCCCATGACTCCGAGACCGAGGAAACCGACGTTCACGAGATGCCCCCTGCGTCGTGGAGCGGACAGAGTCCCGGCAGTCCTATGAGTCCGGGCAGTTCTATGACGCTGGTCATAGTAGCGGTCTTTATGACGCCAGTCATAGAGTGCGCTGGCGGGGAACGAGGGCAAGGGAGGTCGGCCATGACGGAGTCCCGGTACGGGCCGCGCGAGCGGATGGTCTTCAGCGCGGCCCAGCTCATCCGGCGCGACGGCGTCGGGGCGACGGGCATGCGGGACGTGGCCGCGCACGCGGACGCGCCCCGCGGATCGCTCCAGCACTACTTCCCGGGCGGCAAGGAGCAACTGGTCAACGAGGCGGTGGCGTGGGCCGGGAGGTACGCCGGCCGGCGGGTCGCCCGGTTCCTGGCGGGGCTGGCCGAGCCGAAGCCGAGCGCCCTGTTCGCCGCGATGGTGGGGCAGTGGACGGACGAGTACGAGAGGGCCGGTGCCGTGGGCGGCTGTCCGGTCGCCGCGGCGACCGTGGACTGCGCCGCCGCCGACACGACCCGACTGGCCGCCGCCGCCGCGTTCGCCCGGTGGCGGGAGCCGGTGGCCGGGGCCCTGACGGAACTGGGTGTGCCCGCCGGACGGGCCCCTTCCCTGGCCACGCTGATGATCAGCTCGCTGGAGGGGGCCGTCATCATGGCACGGGCCGAGGGCGGAGTGGAGCCGCTGACGACGGTGGCCCGCGAGCTGGGCCCGCTCCTGGACGCGGCCGTCGCCCCGGACCACCGGCCGCCCACGCGAGACGCCCGGCCGGGAAACCCCGGCCGGGCGTCTGTCTGAGCCACTGGCCTACGGCCTGGTGTTCCACTCCGCGATCACCGGGCGGTCGTGCTCCGTCGAGAGCCGGCTGACCGTGCCGGTCGCGAGCTGGAACAGACGGCCCTCGGCGGGCGGCAGGCCCAGCCTGCGGGCCGTGAGGACCCGCAGGAAGTGGCCGTGCGCGACCAGGACCACGTCACCGTCGTCCCGGGCGAGCGCCGGAGCGACCCGGTCGAGCACGCGGTCGGCGCGACGGCCGACCGCCTCCGGTGACTCGCCGGGCGTGCCGTCGGCGCGTGGCGCCACCCCGTCGGTCCACAGGTCCCACCGGGGGCGGGTGCGGTGTATCTCGACGGTGGTCACGCCCTCGTAGCCGCCGTAGTCCCACTCGTGCAGGTCTGCGTCCACCTCGGCGCCGGTCAGACCCGCGAGTTCCGCGGTGCGCACCGCCCGGCCGAGCGGGCTGGTGAGCACGCGTGCGTAGGTTCCGCCGGTGAGGAGTGGAGCGAGCAACTTGGCCTGTTCCTCGCCGTGCTGGGTGAGGGGCAGGTCGGTACGGCTGGTGTGCTGTCCCGACACGCTCCACTCCGTCTCACCGTGGCGGACCAGAAGAAGGTCCCCCACGGCGGATCAGTCCTTCTTCGCCGACTCGACGGCGTGGCCGCCGAACTGGTTGCGCAGTGCGGCGATCATCTTCATCTGCGGCGGGTCCTCCTGGCGGGAGGCGAACCGCGCGAACAGAGAGGCGGTGATCGCGGGCAGCGGCACGGCGTTGTCGATGGCCGCCTCGACGGTCCACCGGCCCTCGCCGGAGTCCTCCGCGTAGCCGCGCAGCTTCTCCAGGTGCTCGTCCTCGTCCAGCGCGTTGACCGCGAGGTCGAGCAGCCAGGAGCGGATGACGGTGCCCTCCTGCCAGGAGCGGAAGACCTCGCGGACGTTGTCCACCGAGTCGACCTTCTCGAGCAGCTCCCAGCCCTCCGCGTACGCCTGCATCATCGCGTACTCGATGCCGTTGTGGACCATCTTCGCGAAGTGGCCCGCGCCGACCTTGCCCGCGTGCACGTAGCCGTAGGGGCCATCCGGCTTGAGCGCGTCGAAGACCGGCTTCAGGCGGTCGACGTGCTCCTTGTCGCCGCCGACCATGAGCGCGTAGCCGTTCTTGAGGCCCCACACACCGCCGGAGACGCCCGCGTCGACGAACCCGATGCCCCGCGCGTGCAGTTGCCTGGCGTGCTTCTCGTCGTCCGTCCAGCGGGAGTTGCCGCCGTCGATGACGAGGTCGCCGGGCTTGAGCAGGGTCGCCAGCTGGTCGATGACGTGCTGCGTGGCACCGCCGGCCGGGACCATCACCCAGATCGCGCGCGGCCCGTCGAGCTGGTCGACGAGGTCGACCATGCTGGGGACGTCGGAGACCTCGGGGTTGCGGTCGTACCCGATGACCGTGAGGCCGGCGTTGCGGAGGCGTTCCCGCATGTTGCCGCCCATCTTGCCGAGACCGATCAGGCCCAACTGCGTCGCTGCCATGTCAGTTCACTTCCTTCAGTTCGCGGTAGGCGGCCACGAGGGCGGCGGTGGAGGGGTCGAGGCCGGGCACGTCGGCGCCCTCGGTGAGCGCGGGCTCGACGCGCTTGGCCAGCACCTTGCCGAGTTCCACGCCCCACTGGTCGAAGGAGTCGATGTTCCACACGGCACCCTGGACGAACACCTTGTGCTCGTAGAGAGCGATGAGCTGGCCGAGGACCGACGGGGTCAGCTCGGCGGCCAGGACGGTCGTGGTGGGGTGGTTGCCGTGGAAGGTGCGGTGCGGGACCTGCTCCTCGGGCACCCCCTCGGCGCGCACCTCGTCGGCGGTCTTGCCGAAGGCCAGCGCCTGGCCCTGGGCGAACAGGTTGGCCATGAGCAGGTCGTGCTGGGCCTTGAGTTCACCGCTCAGCTCGGCCACCGGGTTGGCGAAGCCGATCAGGTCGGCCGGGATGAGCTTGGTGCCCTGGTGGATGAGCTGGTAGTAGGCGTGCTGCCCGTTGGTGCCGGGGGTGCCCCAGACCACCGGGCCGGTCTGCCACTCGACCGGTTCGCCGTCGCGCTGGACCGACTTGCCGTTGGACTCCATGTCCAGCTGCTGGAGGTAGGCCGTGAACTTCGACAGGTAGTGCGAGTACGGCAGGACCGCGTGGGTCTGCGCGTCGAAGAAGTTGCCGTACCAGATGCCCAGCAGGCCCAGGATGAGCGGGGCATTGGCCTCGGCGGGCGCGTTGCGGAAGTGGTCGTCGACGATGCGGAAGCCGTCCAGCATCTCGCGGAAGCGGTCCGGGCCGATCGCGATCATCAAGGACAGGCCGATCGCCGAGTCGTACGAGTACCGGCCGCCGACCCAGTCCCAGAACTCGAACATGTTGTCGGCGTCGATGCCGAACCCGGTGACCTTCTCCGTGTTCGTCGACAGCGCCACGAAGTGCTTGGCGACCGCCTTGTCCTCGCCGCCGAGGCCCCTGAGCAGCCAGTCGCGCGCCGAGGTGGCGTTGGTGATCGTCTCGATCGTCGTGAACGTCTTGGACGCCACGATGAACAGCGTCTCGGCCGGGTCCAGGTCGCGGGTCGCCTCGTGCAGGTCGGCGCCGTCGACGTTGGAGACGAACCGCACGGTCAGGTCGCGGTCGGTGTACGCCCGCAGCACCTCGTACGCCATCGCCGGGCCCAGGTCGGAGCCGCCGATGCCGATGTTGACGACGTTGCGGATGCGCTTGCCGGTGTGGCCGGTCCACTCGCCCGAGCGGACCCGCTCGGCGAAGGCCGCCATCTTGTCGAGGACCGCGTGCACCTTCGGGACGACGTTCTCGCCGTCCACCTCGATCACCGCGTCCCGCGGGGCGCGCAGCGCGGTGTGCAGCACGGCCCGGTCCTCGGTGACGTTGATCTTCTCGCCGCGGAACATGGCGTCACGCAGCCCGAACACGTCCGTCGCCGCGGCCAGGTCCCGCAGCAGCCGCAGGGTCTCGTCGGTGACCAGGTGCTTGGAGTAGTCGAGGCGCAGATCACCGACGCGCACGGTGTAGCGCTCGGCGCGGGAGGGGTCCTCGGCGAACAGCTCCCGCAGGTGCGGCTGCCACTGGGCGCGGTGGTCCTCCAGGGCGGTCCACTCCGGACGCCGGGTGAGCTTGGGGGTGTCGGACATGTCAGACGGTCTCCTTGATCCCGTCGCCCCGCAGGGCCACGGCGTACATCTCGTCGGCGTCGAGGCGGCGCAGCTCCTCGGCGATGAGTTCGGAGGTGGGGCGGACCTTGAGGGCGAGGGTGCGCGAGGGCTGGCCGGGCAGGCTCAGCGTGGCCAGCGGGCCCTCGGGCCGGTCGATGACGATCTCGCCGTCGGCGGTGCCCAGGCGTACGGCCGTCACGAACGGGCCTTCGCTGCCCACCCGGTCCACCGTGACGCCGAGCCGGGCCTCCAGCCAGCGGGCCAGCAGCTCCGCGCTCGGGTTCTCCGCCTCGGCCTCCACGGCCGCCGAGGTCACCCGCACCCGGGCCTGGTCCAGGGCCGCGGCGAGCATCGAACGCCACAGCGTGAGCCGGGTCCAGGCGAGGTCGGTGTCACCGGGGGCGTAGTGACGCGCCCGGGTCGTCAGGACCTCCAGCGGCTTCTCGAAGGCGTACAGGTCGGTGATCCGGCGCTGTGCCAGCGCGCCCAGCGGGTCCGCGGAGGGGTTGTCGGGCGCCTCCACCGGCCACCACACCACCACCGGCGCGTCCGGCAGCAGCAGCGGCAGGACCACCGAGTCGGCGTGGTCGGAGACGTCGCCGTAGGTGCGCAGCACCACGGTCTCGCCGGTGCCGGCCTCCGAGCCGACCCGGACCTCCGCGTCGAGGCGCGAGTGGGTGCGGTCGCGCAGGGTGCGCGCGTGCCGCTTGATCACGACCAGGGTGCGCGAAGGGTGCTCGCGCGAGGCGTCCTCGGCCGCCTTGATCGAGTCGTAGGCGTTCTCCTCGTCCGCGACGATCACCATCGTCAGGACCATGCCCACGGCCGGGGTGCCGATGGCACGGCGGCCCTGCACCAACGCCTTGTTGATCTTGCTTGCCGTGGTGTCGGTCAGGTCGATCTTCATGGCCTGCGCCAGCTCCGTCCGTCTCGTGCGAGCATCTCGTCGGCTTCCCGCGGGCCCCAGGTGCCCGACGGGTACTGGGCGGGCCTGCCGTGCTCGTCCCAGTAGCCCTCGATCGGGTCGAGGATCTTCCAGGACTCTTCCACTTCCTGGTGACGGGGGAACAGGTTCGCGTCACCGAGGAGCACGTCCAGGATGAGGCGTTCGTACGCCTCCGGGCTGGACTCCGTGAAGGACTCGCCGTAGGCGAAGTCCATCGTCACGTCCCGGATCTCCATGGAGGTGCCCGGCACCTTCGAGCCGAACCGGACCGTCATGCCCTCGTCCGGCTGGACGCGGATCACGATCGCGTTCTCGCCCAGCTCCTCGGTGGCCGTGGAGTCGAACGGGGAGTGCGGGGCCCGCTTGAAGACCACCGCGATCTCGGTGACCCGGCGGCCCAGCCGCTTGCCCGTGCGCAGGTAGAAGGGGACGCCCGCCCAGCGCCGGTTGTCGATCCCCAGCTTGACCGCCGCGTACGTGTCGGTCTTCGACTGCGGGTCGATGCCCTCCTCCTGGAGGTAGCCGGGCACCTTCGCGCCGCCCTGCCAGCCCTGCGCGTACTGGGCGCGCACCGTGTGGGCGCCCAGGTCCTCCGGCAGCCGCACCGACTTGAGCACCTTCAGCTTCTCGGTGAGCAGGGCCTCCGCGTCGAAGGCGATGGGTTCCTCCATCGCGGTGAGCGCCATCAGCTGGAGCAGGTGGTTCTGGATGACGTCACGGGCGGCGCCGATGCCGTCGTAGTAGCCGGCCCGGCCGCCGATGCCGATGTCCTCGGCCATGGTGATCTGCACGTGGTCGACGTAGGACCGGTTCCAGATCGGCTCGTACATCTGGTTGGCGAAGCGCAGCGCCAGGATGTTCTGGACGGTCTCCTTACCCAGGTAGTGGTCGATGCGGAAGACCTGCTCCGGGTCGAAGACCTCGTGCACGATCCGGTTCAGCTCGCGGGCGCTGGCCAGGTCGCGGCCGAACGGCTTCTCGATGACCGCGCGCCGCCAGGACCCCTGCCCCCCCTCCGCCAGACCGTGCTTCTTCAGCTGCTGCACGACCTTGGGGAAGAACTTCGGCGGTACGGACAGGTAGAAGGCGAAGTTGCCGCCGGTGCCCCGGGAGGCGTCCAGCTCCTCCACCGCACCGCGCAGCTGCTTGAACGCCGTGTCGTCGTCGAAGTCACCGGGGATGAACCGCATGCCCTCGGCGAGCTGCTGCCAGACCTCCTCGCGGAAGGGCGTGCGCGCGTGCTCCTTGACGGCGTCGTGCACCACCTGCGCGAAGTCCTGGTTCTCCCAGTCGCGCCGGGCGAAGCCGACCAGCGAGAAGCCCGGCGGCAGCAGGCCGCGGTTGGCCAGGTCGTAGACGGCCGGCATCAGCTTCTTGCGGGACAGGTCGCCGGTGACGCCGAAGATGACGAGCCCGGACGGGCCCGCGATCCTGGGCAGCCGGCGGTCCCGGGGGTCGCGCAGCGGGTTCACCCAGTCGGCGGCCGGGACGACGGGGACCCGTACGCCCGCGGGCGCCGCATCGGGTGCGGGGGTCCCCGGCGCCGTGGCCGCGGGGGCCGGCGCGGTGGACTGCATGGCCTTGGGGCTCGGCTCCCCGGCCCCGGCGTCCGGCGACGGGCTCGCCGCCGGCTCGGCGGGCTTCTTGCTCATTCCGCGTCAGCTCCCTTGCTGTTCAAGGACTTCGTGACCGCGTCCAGCAGGTCCTGCCAGGCCGTCTCGAACTTGGCGACACCCTCGTCCTCGAGCTGCTGGACGACCTCGTCGTAGGAGATCCCCAGCCGCTCGACGGCCGCCAGGTCCGCGCGGGCCGGCTCGTAGCCGCCGGTCACCGTGTCACCGGTGATCAGGCCGTGGTCGGCGGTGGCGTTCAGCGTGCCCTCCGGCATGGTGTTCACCGTGCCGGGCGCGACCAGCTCGTCCACGTACAGGGTGTCCTTGTAGGCCGGATCCTTCACCCCGGTCGACGCCCACAGGGGACGCTGCGCGTTCGCGCCCGCGCCCGCGAGCGCGGCGAAACGCTCGCCCGGCCGGGTAGAACCGTCCGCCGAACCGAACACCTGCTCGTACGCCTCGTACGCCAGCCGGGCGTTCGCCAGCGCCGCCCGGCCCTTCAGCGCCAGGGCCTCCTCGGTGCCCAGCAGGGTCAGCCGCTTGTCGATCTCGGAGTCCACCCGGGAGACGAAGAAGGAGGCGACGGAGTGGATCACCGACAGGTCCAGGCCCGCGGCACGCGCCTTCTCCAGACCGGCGAGGTAGGCGTCCATCACCTCGCGGTAGCGCTCCAGGGAGAAGATCAGCGTCACATTGACACTGATACCCGCTCCGACGACCTCCGTGATCGCCGGCAGGCCCGCACGGGTGGCGGGAATCTTGACCATCACGTTGGGGCGGTCCACCAGCCAGGCCAGCTGCCGGGCCTCGGCGACCGTCGCCGTCGTGTCGTGGGCCAGGCGCGGGTCGACCTCGATGGAGACCCGGCCGTCCCGGCCGCCGGTCGCGTCGTACACCCCGCGCAGCACGTCGGCGGCGTCCCGCACGTCGGCGGTCGTCATCATGCGCACGGCCTCGTCGACCGTGACGCCGCGCACCGCCAGATCGGCCAGCTGCTCCTCGTAGCCCTCCCCGGAGCCGATGGCGGCCTGGAAGATCGAGGGGTTCGTGGTGACGCCCACGACATGCCCGGTCGCCACCAGGCCGGCCAGGTTGCCCGAGGTGATCCGCTTGCGCGAGAGGTCGTCCAGCCAGATCGACACGCCCTGCTCGGACAGGCGCTTCAGCGCTCCGGCGGTCGCGGTTGCTTCGGTCACAATGATCATCTTCCTTGTTGCGTTCGGATCATGCGCGCGCGGCGGCCAGCGATGCGCGGGCCGCGGCGGCGACGTTCTCGGGGGTGAAGCCGTACTCGGCGAACAGGGTGGCGGCGTCCGCGGAGGCACCGAAGTGCTCCAGCGAGACGATGCGTCCTGCGTCACCTGTGAAGCGGTACCACGTCAGATTGATGCCGGCCTCCACGGCGACCCGCGCCCGCACCGACGGCGGCAGCACCCGCTCGCGGTACTCGCGGGGCTGCTCCTCGAACCACTCCACGGACGGCATCGACACCACACGGGTGGCGATCCCCTCTCCCTCCAGCGTCTCGCGGGCGGCCACGGCGAGCTGCACCTCGGAGCCGGTGGCGATGAGGACCACGTCAGGGGCGCCGGTGGAGGCCTCCTTCAGGACGTAGCCGCCCTTGGCCGCGTCCGCGTCCGGCGCGTACGTCGGCACGCCCTGGCGGGTGAGCACGAGGCCGTGCGGCGCCGGGTGGGTGGCGTGCCGCCGCAGGATCTCCGCCCAGGCGGTCGCGGTCTCGTTGGCGTCGGCGGGGCGGACGACGTTCAGGCCCGGGATGGCGCGCAGCGAGGCGAGGTGCTCGACGGGCTGGTGGGTGGGGCCGTCCTCGCCCAGGCCGACGGAGTCGTGCGTCCACACGTACGTCACGGGCAGCTGCATCAGCGCGGACAGGCGCACCGCGTTGCGCATGTAGTCGGAGAACACCAGGAAGGTGCCGCCGTAGATGCGGGTGTTGCCGTGCAGGGCGATACCGTTCATCTCCGCGGCCATGGAGAACTCGCGGATGCCGAAGTGGACGGTGCGGCCGTAGGGGTCGGCGCCCGGCAGCGGGTTGCCCGCGGGCAGGAACGAGGACGTCTTGTCGATGGTGGTGTTGTTGGAGCCGGCCAGGTCGGCGGAGCCGCCCCACAGCTCGGGCAGCACCTCGCCGAGCGCCTGGAGCACCTTCCCGGAGGCGGCGCGGGTGGCCAGCGACTTGCCCTCCTCGAACACCGGCAGCGAGTCCTGCCAGCCCTCGGGCAGCTTCCCGGCCACGATCCGGTCGAGCAGCTGTGCCCGCTCGGGCTGGGCGCCGCGCCACTTGTCGAGCCGCTTGTCCCAGGCGGCGTGCTCTTCGGCACCCCGGTCCAGGGCCCGCCGGGTGTGCGCGAGGACGGCCTCGTCCACCTGGAAGGACCGCTCCGGGTCGAAGCCGAGGAGGCGCTTGGTGGCGGCGACCTCGTCCGCGCCGAGCGCCGAGCCGTGCGATGCCTCGGTGTTCCGCGCGTTCGGGGCGGGCCAGGCGATGATCGTGCGCATCGCCACGATCGAGGGGCGGGACGTCTCGGCCCTGGCGGCGGTCAGCGCCGCGTGCAGGGCGTGGACGTCGATGTCGCCGTTCTCGTCCGGCTCGATGCGCTGGGTGTGCCAGCCGTAGGCCTCGTAGCGCTTCAGCACGTCCTCGGAGAAGGCGGTGGCGGTGTCGCCCTCGATGGAGATGTGGTTGTCGTCGTAGAGGAAGACCAGGTTGCCGAGCTTCTGGTGGCCGGCCAGCGAGGAGGCCTCCGCGGAGACGCCCTCCTCCAGGTCGCCGTCGGAGACGATCGCCCAGACGGTGTGGTCGAAGGGCGAGGTGCCCTCGGGCGCGTCCGGGTCGAACAGGCCGCGCTCGTAGCGGGCGGCCATCGCCATGCCCACCGCCATCGCCGCACCCTGCCCGAGCGGACCGGTTGTGGTCTCCACACCGGCCGTGTGGCCGTACTCAGGGTGACCGGGCGTCTTCGAACCGTAGGTGCGGAACGCCTTCAGGTCGTCCAGTTCCAGCTCGTACCCGGCGAGGAAGAGCTGCGTGTACAGGGTCAGCGAGGTGTGGCCCGGGGAGAGGACGAAGCGGTCCCGGCCGGTCCACTCCGGGTCGGACGGGTCGTGCCGCATCAGCTTCTGAAAGATCGTGTACGCGGCCGGGGCCAGGGCCATCGCGGTGCCGGGGTGGCCGTTGCCGACCTTCTGCACGGCGTCGGCCGCCAGCAGGCGGGCGGTGTCCACGGCGCGCCGGTCGAGGTCGGTCCACTCGAAGGGGACGGTCGTCTGCTCGCTCATCTTCAAGAAGTCCTCGGGAGAAAGCTGGATTGCTGCCGGACGTGTTCGAACTTAAAAGTCAGACTTTTTCAACGGAAGGTCTCTGTGTGTCAGCCTGTGGTGAAAGTGGGACACGGATGGATCACGCGGCCCGCCCCAGGGCGGTCAAGGCGGGACGAGAAGGACATGGCAGACGCAATCACCCGGAACGGTGCCGACGGCGAGGGCGGCACGGGGAGAGGCACGGCAAGGGGCGCCGGCAGTGCCGGGAGCGGCGGCGCGGGAGAGGGGATCCGGACCTTCCCCTTCCCGGTCGACCTCAGCCTCGGCGGCGTGGGGCTCCAGATCGGCCCCATGGGCGCAGGTCACACCTGGCACGCCGAGGCTCCTCTCCACCGCGTCCACCGCATCGACTTCCACGTCGTCATGCTCTTCAGCGACGGCCCGGTCCGGCACATGGTCGACTTCGCCGAGTACCGGGCCACCGCGGGCGACGTGCTGTGGATCCGCCCCGGACAGGTCCATCGCTTCTCCCGCGCGGACGAGTACCGCGGAACCGTCCTGACCATGCAGCCCGGCTTCCTGCCGCGCGCCACCGTCGAGGCCACCGGCCTGTACCGCTACGACCTGCCGCCGCTGCTCCGCCCCGACGCGGCCCAGCGGGACGCGCTGGAGGCCGCGCTCGCCCAACTGCGCCGGGAGTACGAGGACACCGATACCCTGCCGCTGAGCCTGCACACCGCCGTGCTGCGGCACTCGCTGACCGCGTTCCTGCTCCGGCTCGCCCATCTCGCGGCCAGCTCGGCGGAGGCCGCCCGGCAGCAGGCCGACACCACCTTCACCCTGTTCCGTGACGCGGTCGAGGGCGGCTTCACCACCAACCACAGCGTCAGCGCCTACGCCGACGCCCTCGGCTACTCCCGCCGCACCCTCGTGCGCGCCGTGCGAGCCGCCACCGGCGAGACCCCCAAGGGCTTCATCGACAAGAGAGTCATCCTGGAGGCCAAGCGCCTGCTGGCCCACACCGAACTCCCCATCGGACGCGTCGGCGCCGCGGTGGGCTTCCCGGACGCGGCCAACTTCTCCAAGTTCTTCCAACTGCACACCGGCCTGACCCCCGTGGCGTTCCGGGCGGAGCTGCGGTGAACGCGCGGGGGCCCCACGCCGGCGCGTGGGGCCCCCGGGGGCCGCGGTCCACCAGGACCCGCGAAACTCAGTGCCCGAAGTCGAACCAGTTGACGTTCACGAAGTCGGCCGGCTGGCCGCTGGTGAAGGTGAGGTACACGTCATGGGTGCCGGTCACCCTGCTGATGTTCGCCGGGACCGTGCGCCAGGACTGCCAGCCACCGGTGTTGGCCAGCGCGAAGCGGCCGACGGGCGCGTTGCTCCGGCTGTCCAGACGCACCTCCACCAGTCCGCTCACGCCGCCGGCCGCGCCGCTGGCGACCCGCGCGTAGAACTGCGTGGCCCCGGCCGAACCGAAGTTCACGCCCTTGTAGAGCGCCCAGTCGCCGTTCGCGACCGACCCGATGTCCTGGCCGCCGCCGGAGTCGGTGGTGGGCTCGGAGTTCACCCCGCTCTGGCCGTCGTACGACTCCGCCTGTACGGGGTTGTAGGCGTCGCGGTTGCCGGTGGGCGGGGGAGTGGTGCCGCCGCCCCCGCCGCCCGAGGAGCTGAGCACCTGCACGTAGTCCACCGCCATGGAGTGACCGGGCTCCGTGCCGCCGTCCGGGCCGCCGCCGAACGCACCCGGGAAGCCGCCGCCCATGGCCACGTTCAGGATGACGAAGTAGCCGTGCTGGGTGGCGTTCGCCCAGGTGGTGGCATCGACCTGGTTCGCCTTCACGGTGTGGAAGGTGACGCCGTCGACGGAGAAGCGGATCTCCTCGGGGCTGGTGGACCTGTCCCACGCCATCGCGTAGGTGTGGAAGCCGGCCTGGCAGGTGGCGCCGGGGCAGGAGGTGGAACCGCCGATGCCGGTGGTCTCGTTGCAGGGGCCGCCCGGACTGGTGCCGCAGTGCATCGTCGCCCAGTCGGTGTTGAGGCCCTGGACGTTCTCCATGATGTCCAGCTCGCCGACGCCGGGCCAGTTCCAGTAGTTGCCGCGGAAGGGTGAGCCCAGCATCCAGAAGGCGGGCCAGTAGCCCTTGGCGGCGGCCCCGGTGACGTTCGGCAGCTGGATGCGGGCCTGCACGCGCAGCTTGCCGCCGGCCGGCGGCTGGAAGTCGGTGCGGGTGGTCTCGATCCGGCCCGAGGTCCAGTGGCCGGAGGCGTCCCGGCGCGGGGTGATGAGCAGGTTGCCGTTGCCGTCGAGCGCGACGTTGCTGGTGGAGGAGGTCATCGACTCGACCTCGCCGGTGCCCCAGTTGGCGGCGCCGCCCGGGTACGACGTCCCGGTGTCGTACTGCCAGTCGGCGGTGTTCACGCCGGTGCCCGCGGCGCCGTTGAAGTCGTCGAGGAAGACCTGGGTCCACCCCGAGGGGGGAGCGGGCGCGGAGGCGTCCGCCGGGAGGGTGGCGGCGGTGGCGAGGGCCGCCGCCAGCCCGAGCGTGCCGAGGACCGCGACGAGCGCGCGGCGCGCGGAGCGCCGCCGGGTGGGATGGCGGGTGCCGACGGGGGCGTCGGCGAAGGTGCCGGAAGGTTCACTCATGGGAGCCTCACGGTGGGGAGTGGGAAAGGGGGAGTGGGAAGGGCGCAGTGGGGAGCGGAACGTTTCTGAGAGCGCTCTCAAGCGAGGGGTGCGCCGCCAATGTGCTCTCGGCCACTGCGGTCGTCAAGAGTTGAAGCAAAGAAAGTGGTGCGGCGGCACGGGAGTTCAGCTGATGAAGGGGGAGAATCCGGGTCGCCCCGGACACGCCGGACGGCGGCGGGCAGGACCCGCCGCCGTCCGTGACACCAGCCGTCCGTGACACCAGCCGTCCGTGACACCAGCCGTCCGGTGGTCTGCCGACCGTCCGCCTACCCGAGGTGGTACGCGTACACCGTCGTGGCGACCTTGCACACGCTCGGCGGCACGACCTCCGTGCGCAGTGTGCCGTCGGCGGCGTCGTAGTCGACGCCCTCCGCCTCGAACGTGCCGGAGCACACGCTGCGCTGCGGCAGCGCGAACAGACTGGAGACGTGCCCGGTCACCGGGCCGCCGTCCAGACCGTGTTCCAGGTCCACCTGGAGCAGCGGCCGGTCCTCGGGGAACAGCGCCCTGGAACCGTCGTCGGACGCGCACAGCAGCCGGGTGCCGTCGACGAAGTCGCAGCCCTGGATGTCTCGCACGGGCTTGTCGAGGGTGATCTGCGGGGCCTGCGGCAGCGTGCCGCCGGTGCGCGGGGTGGAGGGGTTGAGGAGCGGGGCGGGGAAGACCTGGAGCCGGTTCTGGTCGCCCCACTCGCCCGACACCAGCCACTGCCCGTCGGGTGAGACGGCGGCGAAGGAGTTGTTCACCTTCTCGCCCGGGTCGAGCGGATGGACGTACTCGTAGCGCTTGCCGTCGGGGGTGGTGACCGCGAACATCTTGGACGTCGCCGAGTCCGCGCCCTGGTAGGCGTCGAAGACGTCGCCCCGGGCGATGTCGGGGTCGCCGACGTGGTTCCAGCCCTTGACGCGCAGATCCAGCGGGACCGAGGCGAGACCCCGGTACAGCAGTGAGCCGTCCGCGCGGCTGGCGAGTCCCTGACTGCCGCTCAGCGAGTCGACGTGCGACGTGCCGGTCTCCTGCCAGACCGGCCCGGCCGCCGCCGAGGAGGTCGCCGCGCCGAGGACGACGGCCGCCGACAGGGCGGCCAGGGCGAACAGTTGACGTCTCATCAGGTTCCTGCCGATGCCTAGGAGGTGGGGATTCGAATGGAACCACGTCTCGCGGACCGGGGCGGTCGTTTCCGGCTCGCGCACAGGCAGAAACCGGCCGGGGACGGAGGGGCGGAGGGGCGGAGGGACGGGGGGGTTGATGGACGGGAGGCGGAGAGACGGACTGACCGGCGGGCGGACGGGCGGACGGGCGGCACGGATCGGGCCGGGAGGCGGGGTCTTCTGGGCGGGGCCGGGGCTGGGGCCGGGGCACGGTGGAGCGGGCGGATCGGGGAGTGGGCGGCCTCACGGGCGGGTGGGCGGATCACGGGGGTGGCCGGCCTCACGGGGGTGGGCGGGCCGCCCGGCCGGGCCCCGGGTGCCGAGTAGGGTGCGTGACGTGCGGGCGCCGGCCGGTGGTGGACACGGCGGCCGGGGCAGGGGCCGTGGCGGAGAGGTGCGAGGGTGAGGCTGACGATTCTGGGCGGCGGCGGGTTCCGGGTGCCGCTCGTGTACGGGGCACTGCTGACCGACCGGGCAGAGGGCCGCGTCACCGAGGTCGTCCTGCACGACCTCGACGCCGGCCGGCTGTCCGCGATCACGCGGGTGCTGGCCGAACAGGCCGCCGGGGTGCCGGGCGCCCCCGCCGTGCGGGCCACCACCGACCTCGACGAGGCGCTGCGCGGAGCCGACTTCGTGTTCTCGGCGATCCGTGTGGGCGGTCTCGAAGGGCGCGCGCTGGACGAGCGGGTGGCGCTCGCGCAGGACGTCCTCGGCCAGGAGACGGTGGGGGCGGGCGGCATCGCCTACGGCCTGCGCACCGTCCCCGTCGCCGTCGACATCGCCCGGCGGGTGGCCCGGCTCGCCCCCGACGCCTGGGTCATCAACTTCACCAACCCGGCCGGGCTCGTCACCGAGGCCATGAGCCACCACCTCGGCGACCGGGTCATCGGCATCTGCGACTCGCCGGTCGGTCTCGGCCGCCGTATCGCCCGCGTGCTCGGTGCCGACCCGCGGGAGGCGTGGATCGACTACGTCGGCCTCAACCACCTCGGCTGGGTGCGCGGCCTGCGGATCGCCGGGCGGGACGAACTGCCGCGCCTGCTCGCCGACCCGGCCCTGCTCGGCTCCTTCGAGGAAGGCCGGCTCTTCGGCGCCGCATGGCTGCGATCCCTGGGCGCGATCCCCAACGAGTACCTGCACTACTACTACTTCGGCCGCGAGGCCGTGCGGGCCTACCAGCGCGCCGACCGGACACGCGGGGCCTTCCTGCACGAGCAGCAGGCCCGGTTCTACGCGGACCTGAGCGACCCGGACGCCCCGGCGCTCGCCGCCTGGAACCGCACCCGGGCCGAGCGCGAGGCCACCTACATGGCCGAGAACCGGGAAGCCGCGGGAGCGGGGGAGCGGGAGGCCGACGACCTCTCCGGCGGGTACGAGAAGGTGGCCCTCGCCCTGATGCGGGCCATCGCCCGGGACGAACGCACCACCCTCATCCTCAACGTCCGCAACCGCGGCACGCTGGCGGCGCTGGACGCGGAGGCCGTCATCGAGGTGCCCTGCCTGGCCGACGCCAACGGCGCGCACCCGGTGGCGGCCGACCCGCTGCCCGGGCACGCCACCGCACTGGTCTGCGCGGTCAAGGCGGTCGAGCGCGAGGTGCTCGCCGCGGCCGACTCGGGCTCGCGGGAGACGGCGGTGAAGGCCTTCGCCCTGCACCCGCTGGTCGACTCCGTGAACGTGGCCCGCCGGCTGGTCCAGGAGTACACCCGGGTCCACCCGGGCCTGGCGTACCTCAGGTAGCCGGGAAGGACGCGTCGAGGCGGCCGGTCGCTCCCCCGTACGGCGACCGACCGCCCCGACCCCCCGTTCCCCCGTGGTCCCCCGACCCCCGTGCTCCCCGCTTCCCCACCCTTGAGAGTCGCTGATGCGGGGCCTGATACACCCCGCGGAGAAAAAAGCCGCGGAAAAATTCCGCGGGCGGGGCGGGGCGGGGCGGGGACCGGGTACGGGCGTCGGATCCGGCCACCGCCGTGGCCGGTTGCCGGGCTCCACCTTGTCCGTACGCGGCCGCGTGTGCTGTTGTGGTGCGCATCGGTGGGTGACAGGGGGCACGAGGTGACAGCGACGGTCGGTGGTACCGGACGGCTGCTGGCCATCAGCGACCTGCACATCGGCTACAGCGAGAACCGCGCCCTGGTCGAGCGGACCGTACCCGGCTCGGACGACGACTGGCTGATCGTCGCGGGGGACGTCGCCGAGACCGTCACCGACATCCGCTGGGCCCTGAAGACGCTCGCGAGCCGGTTCTGCAAGGTGATCTGGGCGCCCGGCAACCACGAGTTGTGGACCCACCCGCGCGACACCGTCACCCTGCGCGGGGTCGCCCGCTACGAGCACCTGGTCGAACTCTGCCGGGACCTGGGCGTGACGACGCCCGAGGATCCCTATCCCGTCTGGTCGGGACCAGGCGGCCCGGTGGCCGTGGCGCCGCTGTTCCTCCTGTACGACTACTCGTTCCTGCCGGAGGGCTGCGCCACCAAGGAGGAAGGTCTCGCCTACGCGCACGGCACCGGCATCGTCTGCAACGACGAGTACCTGCTCCACCCCGACCCGTACCCGAGCCGCGAGGCGTGGTGCCGGGCCCGGGTCGCCGAGACCGAGCGCAGGCTCGGCGCGCTGCCCGAGGACCTGCCCACGGTGCTCGTCAACCACTACCCGCTCGACCGGCACCCGATGGACGTGCTCTGGTACCCGGAGTTCGCCATGTGGTGCGGCACCCGGCTGACCGCCGACTGGCACCGCAGGTTCCGCGTGGCCGCCATGGTCTACGGTCACCTCCACATACCGCGGACCACCTGGCACGAGGGCGTCCGTTTCGAGGAGGTGTCGGTGGGCTACCCCCGCGAGTGGCGCAAGCGTCCCGAACCACCGGGCAGGCTGCGCCGCGTGCTGCCGATGGAGGACACGACCGGTGATCGATGAGCTGCTGCCGGGGCCGGTGGTGGCGGTGGAGGCGTACGGCGTCGAGGAGGCCGGGCGCGCCGCGCTGTACCCGGAGGAACAGGCGGTCATGCTGCGGGCGGTCGCCAAGCGGCGCCGCGAGTTCGCCGCCGTACGGGAGTGCGCCCGCCGCGCCATGGAGAAGCTCGGCGTACCGCGGCAACCCGTCCTGCCCGGCGCCGGGGGCGCTCCGGGCTGGCCGGCGGGACTGGTCGGCAGCATGACCCACTGCGACGGCTACTACGCCGCCGCGCTGGGCCGGGCTGCCGACGTGGCCTCCCTCGGCATCGACGCCGAACCCCACGAACCGCTGCCGCAGGAGGTCCTGCCCGCCGTCACACTGCCCGACGAGAGGCACCTGCTCGACCGGCTCGCGGAGCAACGGCCCGACGTCCACTGGCCCAAGCTGCTGTTCAGCGCGAAGGAGTCCGTCTACAAGGCGTGGTTCCCGCTGACCGGCGAGTGGCTGGACTTCACGGAGGCCGACGTGGACATCCGCACGTCCCCCGGCGCCCCGCACACCGGGACCTTCCGCGCCCGGCTCCTCGTACCCGGACCGCTGGTGGGCGAGCGGCGCCTCACCCACTTCGACGGCCGCTGGACCGTGCGGGCCGGCCTGCTGGCGACGGCGGTGACGGTACCGGCCCATTGAGGTGGCTCCGGCCCATCGATGCGGTTCCGGCGCAGTGGGGTGGGTCCGGCCCATTGAGGTGGCTCCGGCGCAGTGGGGTGGCTCCGGCGCATTGAAGCCGCCCAGGCCCGCGAGCGCCTCCGCGTCGGCCAGGGGCCCAGGACGCCCGGCGGTCAGGGCACCGGTGGGCACCAGTCGTGCAGCAACCGGAAGAACGACTCCTCGTTGCCCGCGAGACCGGCGCGGGACAGTGCCTCTTCCGCCTCGGCGAGCACGGAGGGCGGCACGAGGGGCGGCCGGCCGGCGGCCGCAGGGCCGTCGAAGGCGGCGCGTACGGTGTGCAGCAGCCGCAGGTAGGCCTGGACGGCGGTGCGTTCGTGGTCGGTAAGGACGGCGGTCGGCATGGGACGCTCTCCCCGGTTTCGGCAGCACGCGGTCACGCACGCGCCCGGTCGCCCGGACGGCACGGTGCGCCTCCGCACAACGGCGGCGCATCCTCCAGCTTGCCGCCCCCCACTGACAATGCCCCCGCGCTGCGCCCCGGTTCGCCCACTCAGCGCAGCGAAGCCCCTGCTCGCGGCCCGTACGCCCGACCGTGTACCAGCGACGCCCCGACCATGTCAACGCGGCCACCTGGTATCGGCGTTGCGATTCCGCACCCGCGGCGAGCGATCAGTCCTCGGGCCGCTTGACGCTCTCCAGGAGCATGTCCAGCCATTCGGCGACCTTGTCCCGGTGCTGGTCCGTGGGCAGTTGCGCGGCCCGCCAGGCTATGCCCCGCACCCCGTGGTCCTGCAACAGCCGTTCCAGCGGGTCGCCGGCCGCGGCGGCGGCCTCCCGCTCGCGGTCGGCGAGCCGTTGCAGCAGCTCCTGCTCGGTGCGCTGCAGGGCACCGGCGAGCGCTTCGGGGTCCTCCGCGGTGAGGAATCCGGCGTGCACGCGGAAGAACCGCTGGAGGGCGTCGCAGTGCTCCATGGTGGGACGCCGGTCGCCGTTGATGAGGGCGCCCGCCTGCTGCCGGGACATGCCCGCGCCGTCCGCGATCTCCTGCTGCGTGTAGCGCCTGCCGTTGGGCTTGAGGCGGGTGCGCCGCAGCAGGCCGAGCCGTTGCAGGAACCGCGCCTGCACGTCCGGCTCGCCCGCGCCGCGCCCGCTCAGCAGCGCCTTGACCACGGCCTGGGGCACACCGCACGCCGTGGACAGGCGGTCGATGTCGAAGACCTCCGCCTGGGGTACGCCGAGCCGGTCGGCGAGCGCGGTGACACGCGTGACCACGGCCGGCAGTACGACCGGCGCCGTGGTGCCCGGATCCTCGATGCCGTCCGTCACCGACAGATCTCCTACGTCTCTCACAGGCTTCTCACGGGGCGGGGTGCCGTGAACTTCCCGGAGAGTAGCCCGTCGCCCGAACCCGCATCCAGGTCTCGCCACAACTGTGGCCAATTTCAGCCGTCAACCGCCGTGAAATGCCACGATAGTTGACATGACATGCGGCTGAGCAGCAGGATCAAGGCGCCGCGTGAAGGCCGCAGAGGCAAGAGGGGTGACCTCCCGATGGCATTTCAGGCAGGAGGGCAGCGGCCGGCGCCGCGGTCCGTTCCCGTCAGTCCCGAGGCGCAGGCCTACCTGCAGGACTACGCCGCGCTCCTGGAGGCCGTCTCCTTCCCTTCCTTCGTCGTCGACCACCGCTGGGACGTGGTGCTGGCCAACAGCGCCTACACCGCGCTCTTCCGGGGCGTCGGACCGCACCCGTCGGCCATGCCCGGCGACAACTTCTGCCGGTTCGTCCTGTTCCACCCGGACGCGGGCACGGTCCTCGGCGACCACGAGGCCCGCTGGTGCCTGCCGATGCTGGCGCAGTTCGCGGCCACCGTGGAGGGCCGCGGACCCGATCACGGGCTGCAGGCCATCCGCCGGGACATCGCCCAGGACCCGATCATGGAAGCCGCCTACCGGCACGGTCTGCCGCACTGGATCCGCGCGGTCGGCCCCGAGGCCACCCGCTCCGACGGCGCCGTCCGCCCGCTGCTGCACCCCGACCCGCGCTGGGGCGCGACCGACTGCCGCGTCGTCGAGGAGACCCCGACAACCCTGCGGGACCTCGGGTACACCCGGCTCACCCTGGTCCTGCGCACGGCGCGCCGCCCCCCCCCCGCCCCGCGCCCGGGGCGCCCCCCCCCCCCCCCCCCCCCCCCCCAAAACCCCCGTCTCTTAAAAAAAAAAAACACCCCACACGACCCCCAGATATAAAGTG
>NZ_JBHJUW010000045.1:0-58336 GCF_042268205.1 Streptomyces sp. NPDC056160 | reverse complement strand
GGCGGCGGCCCGCGCCCTGGCCGAACTCCTCCTGGCGGACCTTCCCGCCGACGAGGTGGCCGTCACCAGCGACGCCGTCACCGCGCACGCCGGCGCTCTCGGCGGGCACCCGGGAGTGGTCCTCGCGATCGGCACCGGCTCCGTCGCCATCGGCATCGGGGACGACGGGTCGTACGCCCGCGTCGACGGCTGGGGCCCCTGGCTCGGCGACGAGGGCAGCGGCGCCTGGATCGGCGCCGCCGGGCTGCGGGCGGCGCTGCGTGCCCACGACGGGCGGGGCCCGGACACCACGCTGCTGGCCGCCGCCGTCGAACGCTTCGGCGACCCCGACCGGCTGCCCGGGGCCCTCGGGCGCGAGGGCAACCCGGCGCGCACCGCCGCCTCCTTCGCCCCGGACGTCGCGCGCACGGCCGCCGCGGGGGACCCCGCCGCCCGCGCGATCGTCCGGGCCGCCGCCACGGCCCTCGGCGAGGCGGTCCTCACCGCCGCCCACCGCATCGACGCCGAGGCCCGCCCGGCCGGCGACGCAACGCCCCGTGCCGCCCACCCGGCAGACGCGACCGGCGCGACCGGTGCGACCGGCGGCCCCGACGCCCGCCGCGCCCTCCCGCTCACCGTCGCCGTCACCGGCGGGCTCACGGGGCTGGGCGAACCGCTCCTCGGCCCGCTGCGGTCGGCCCTCGCCGCCGCCCCCCGTCCGCTGCACCTGCGGCCCCCGCTCGGGGACCCGCTGGACGGCGCCCGCCTGCTGGCGCTGGACGCCGCCGCACCGCACGAACCCCATGTCGCCCGCGTACGGCGGACGACGCTCCCGCCCACCGCCCCCACCCGGCCGGCGGTGACCCCACCGGCCCCTGCCAAGGAGTGAGCGTGCGCCAACTCGACCTCGTGGTGGTCGTCGTCTACCTGGTCGCCATCGCGGTGATCGGACTGCGGCTGGCCGGCCGGCAGAGAACGTCGAAGGACTACTTCGTCGGCGAGGGCCACATGCCGTGGTGGACCGTCTCCTTCTCGGTCGTGGCCACCGAGACGAGCGTGCTCACCGTGATCAGCGTCCCCGGCGGCGCCTACAGCGGCCAGGGCTTCGGCAACGTGGAACTCGCGCTGGGCTACGTCGTGGGCCGCGTCGTCGTGGCCACCGTCCTGATCCCCCTCTACAAGCGCGGCGGCTTCGTCAGCGCCTACCAGTACCTGGGAAGCAGGTTCGGACTGAAGCTGCAGGGGCTGGCCTCGGTCACCTTCGTCTTCACCCGGCTCCTCGCCGAGGGCGTGCGGCTGTTCGCCTCCGCCATCCCGATCAAGCTGCTGCTCGACGAGTTCGGCGTGCACGCGAGCTACCGCACCATCATCGTCGTGCTGACCGTCATCACCGTCGTCTACACCTACCTCGGCGGCATCAAGGCCGTCATCTGGACCGACGCCATCCAGATGACCCTCTACCTGGGCGGCGCGGTCCTCGCCCTGGCGGTGCTGTCCTCCCACGTCGGCGGCGCCGGCTTCGCGGACGCCCTGCACGCGGGCCGGTTCCGGCTGTTCGACACGGACTTCGGCCTGGCACACATCCTCACCAGTCCCTTCGCCCTGCCCACCGCCATCATCGGCGGCGCCATCTTCGCCATGGCCAGCCACGGCTCCGACCAGCTCATCGTCCAGCGCATCCTGGCCACCCGCACCCTGCGCGACGGTCAGAAGGCCATGATCGCCTCGGGTGTCTTCGTCACCCTCCAGTTCGCCGCCTTCTCCCTGGTCGGCGCGCTGCTGTGGTCGTACGACCAGGGCAGGAGCTTCACGGACCTGGGCCTGGCCAGTTCCGACAACCTCTACCCGGACTTCATCCTGCACGGCCTGCCCGTGGTGATCTCCGGCCTGATGGTGGCCGGCATCCTCGGTGCCGCGATGGGCTCGCTGTCCTCCGCCCTGAACTCCATGTCGAACTCGACGGTCGCCGACATCATCCACAGCTTCTTCCGCGGTACGCCCTCCGAGGAGACCCTGCTCAAGCTCGCACGGGTGATGACGCTCGTCTGGGCGGTGCTCATGGCCGTCTTCGCCTGCGCCTTCAGCACCAGCACCGGCAACGTGTACCTCACCGGCCTGACCATCGCGGGCTACACCTACGGTGCCCTGCTCGGCGCCTTCCTGCTCGGACGGCTGGTCAGGCGCGCGGGCGAGACGGACTCGATCGTGGCGTTCCTGGTGACGGTCGGCGTGATGACGTACGTCGTGCGCGAGGTGAAGATCGACGTCACCACGGCCGGGACCACCGTGCCGACGTCCATCGCCGCCCAGTGGCTGGTGCCGCTCGGCGTGGTGATCACACTGGCCGTCGGCGGGGTGCTGAGCCTGTTCCACCGCGCTCCCGACCTCCCGCGCGGCACCGCGGACGACGACGAGCCGGACGCCGGCACCGGCCGCCTCACGCCAGCCGCCGGCCGGGAGTGATGACAGCACACCCCCCGGCCCACCACCCACGAGGAGAAGCCATGCCGCACCCCCACCCGACACCGCCCCCGCCCGCCTCCCCGTCCGCGCGGCGCAACCCCCGCCGGGAGGCGTCGTGCGGGTGATCGGCCTGATGTCGGGCACCTCCTACGACGCCATCGAGGCCGCCGCCGCGGACCTCGCCCTGGACGGCGACACCCTGCTCCTGCGGCCCCTCGGGCACCTCTCGCTCCCGTACCCGCAGCGGGTGCGGGACCTGATCGCCGCCACCCTGCCGCCGGCCGCCACGACCAGCCAGGCCGTCTGTGCCCTGGACACCGGCATCGGCCAGGCCTTCGCGGACGCGGCCGTACGGGCCCTGCGCGAGCTGTGCGACGGCGCCGCCGACCTCGTGGTCTCGCACGGGCAGACCATGCACCACTGGGTCGAGGACGGCACCGTCCGCGGCACGCTCCAGCTCGGGCAGCCGGCCTGGATCGCCGAGGCCACAGGTGTCATGGTCGTCTCCGACCTGCGCAGCAGGGACGTGGCGGCCGGCGGCCAGGGCGCACCCCTGGTCGGCATGACCGACACCCTCCTGCTGCGCGCCCTGCCCGGCACACCCGCCGCCCTGAACCTGGGCGGCATCGCCAACGTCACCGTCGTCGCCCCCGGCGCCGCACCCCTCGCCTTCGACACCGGCCCGGCCAACGCCCTGCTGGACGCGGCCGTACGCCACTTCACCGACGGCGCCGCCGGCTACGACGAGGACGGCCGCCGGGCCGCCGCCGGCCGCACCAGCCCCGCACTGCTCCGCGTCCTCCTCGACGACCCCTACTACCGCAGAGCCGCCCCGAAGACCACCGGCAAGGAACACTTCCACCTGCCCTACCTCCAGCGGGCGTTGGAGGCGGCGCCCACCCCCCGCGCCGACGACGTCCTCGCCACCCTGACCCGGCTGACCGCCGTCACCGTGGCCGACGCGTGCCGCGCCCACCGGGTCACCGAACTCGTCGTCTCCGGCGGCGGCACCCGCAACCCGGTCCTGATGCGCATGCTCGGCGACGAACTGCCCGGCGTACGCCTGCGCCACAGCGACTCCCTGGGCCTGCCCTCCGACGCCAAGGAGGCCCTCGCCTTCGCCGTCCTCGGCTACCTCACCGTCAACGGTCTGCCCGGCACCCTCCCCTCGGCCACCGGCGCCCGCCGGGCCACGCTCCTCGGCAGCATCACCCCGGGCCGCGGACCCCTGCGCCTGCCCGACCCCGCGCCCCGGCCCCCGCACCGGCTGCGCGTCACGGGCCCGTACGCCGACCGGTGACCCCGTCGCCGCTGGGCGTCGAATCAACGTCTGCCCCGCGCCGCCCAGCGGTGCGGGAACGCCTGCCCGAGCAGCCGACCCGCCGTACAAAGGCACCTCCCGGTGCGAAATACTCTCCCGATGAGTGCACGCACCTCCCCGATCAGTGAGCCGGTCACGATACGCAGGGCCGTCGCGGGGGATGCCAGACGGCTCACGCGGCTCGTGCGTGGCTCAGGCGCCTACGAGGGCAAGTACGCAGCCGCAGTCGCGGGCTACCGGGTCGGTCCCGACTACATCCAGGCCCATCGCGCCTTCGTGGCCGTGGACGCCGACGAGCATGGAGGCCGGGGCCGGGTCCTCGGGTTCTACTCGCTCGTCCTCGCTCCACCGGAGCTCGACCTGCTGTTCGTCGCCGACGAAGCGCAGGGACGGGGCATCGGGCGACTGCTCGTCGCACACATGCGGTCCGAGGCCCGTGCCGCCGGGCTCGACCGGGTCAAGGTCGTGTCGCATCCTCCCGCCGAGGGTTTCTACCACCGCGTCGGTGCGGTGCGGATCGGGACAGCGCTCGCGAATCCGCCCGCCGTACTGTGGGACCGTCCTGAATTCGAGTTCCGCATTCCTTCGGAATGACGCGGCGCGCCGGTTCACAGGGCACCGGCTGCGCCCGCCCGGCGGCCGGAAAGCAGGAACCCCGCCGGAAGCAGGAACCCCGCCGGAAGAGAGAACCGCGAGCGGGCCGTGATGGATGTACCAGGTGAAGAGGGGCGAACACGGGGAAGAAGGAGCGGCAACCGACAGGAGGTTGTCATGAGTGGCGGGGATCTGGAACTGGGGCAGCTGCTGGCCGCCGCCGAGGCGGCACCCCCCGGAGAGTCCGTCGAGGTGCTCGCAGACGACCTGCGCAAGCGCTTCGGGGCCGAGCGTGTGTCGTTCCTGTTCGTCGACCTCGTGGGCCGGCGGCTGCTGCGCCTGACCACACAGGCCGAGGATGACATGGGGGGCGCTCCCGAGCGGATCGACCTGGAGGGCAGCGTCTACGACGCGGTCCTGCGCAGCCAGCGCCAGCACGTGGAATCGGACGGCCAGGGCGGGCGGCGCGTGATCTCACCGGTGACCAACCGCGGCGACTGCATCGGTCTGCTGGAGGCGACGATGCAGAACGCCGACGACACCGTGCTCGCGCAGATCGAGGACGCGGCGCACGCACTGGCCTACATCATCGTCACGGACCGCCGCTTCACCGACCTCTACCACGCGGGCCGGCGCACCACCCGGACCAGCCTGGCCGCCGAGATCCAGCACCAACTGCTTCCCTCGGCCGCCTGCTGCGAGGCACCCCAGTTCACCCTCGCGGCAGGGCTGGTGCCGGCCGACGACATCGGCGGGGACACCTACGACTACACACTCGATCGCGACACACTGCACCTGTCCATCACCGACGCCATGGGCCACGACACCAACTCCGCGCTGCTGGCCACGCTCCTGGTCGGTGCTATGCGCGGCGCCCGCCGCAGCGGCTGTGACGCACTCCAGCAGGCGCAACGCGCCCACGACGCCCTGCTGACCCACAGCCGCGGTCTGGCCACGGGACAGTTGCTGTGCATCGGCCTCGCAACGGGCACCTGCGAACTGGTCAACGCAGGCCATCCCCGGCCTCTGCGTCTGCGCAGAGGCGCCACGGAGGCCGAAGAGGTCCAGCTCGCAGTCAACCTTCCCTTCGGCGTGGCAGCCCCCACCTCCTACCGTGTCCAGGAACTCCAGCTGCTGCCCGGCGACCGTCTGGTTCTGCTCACCGACGGCATGCAGGAACGCGGTGCCGGAGCCGTCGACCTGGCATCCCTCGTGCGGGACACCCGCACCTCACATCCCAGGGAAGCCGTGCGCAGCCTGACCACCGCGGTGCTGGACGCCTGTCGGGGAAAGCTCAGGGACGACGCCACTGTCCTCATCCTGGACTGGCATGGTCCGCGGCGCGAAGACGGGTAGAGCCCGGTTCGCCGATCAACCTGTCCGGGCGCGCGGAGACGTGCGAGGGGGGACGTGCGCCGGGGAACGAGCTAGGCACCGTCGGGGCCATCGCGCAGCGAACGAATCATGCTCTGCAGGATCCGGAACGCTTCCGACTGCTCGGTCCCGGTCATGCCGGCCAGCATTCTGACCTCGACGGACCGGACCGCTACGGTCGCCTTCGCCAGGCTCCGTCGGCCGCGAGGCGTGAGCCGGGCGGGAAGGACCTTCCCGACGGGCGCCTGGGCGGGCCGGGTCACGTAGCCCTCTCGTTCGAGGGTCTGGAGCAGCACGTTCATCGACTGCCGTGTCACGAACGCGCCACGCGCGAGCTCGGAGTTCGACAAGCCCGGCCGTTGAGCCAGCAGTTCGAGGCAGGAGTAGTGCGTCACGCTCATCCCGAGTGGCCGCAGCACCTCCTCCATGGCTGCGCGCAGGGCGCTCGAAGCCTCTTTCAGCAGGTAGCCCAGGGACTTGTCCAGGTCGACACCGGCACCGTTTTGACTCATGTCAGGATTCTGACATACCTTGGTCCGTGTCAGGAATCTGACACGAAGAGAAGGAGCATCACCATGCCCGCCACCGGCCCCGACTTCATCTCGCTCCAGGCGCGCGACCTCGACGCTGCGCAGGCGTTCTACGAGCAGTACCTCGGCCTCGTCCGCTCGCAGGCCGGACCTCCGCACGCCGTCGTCTTCGAGACGAAGCCGATCGCGTTCGCACTCCGCGAGGTGGTTCCCGGCACCGATCTCGCATCCGTTGCCCAGCCCGGCATCGGTGCCGCGATCTGGCTCCACGCCACCGACGTCCAGGCCATCCACGACGCCCTGGTCGCCGACGGTCACACCATCGTCTCCGCACCGATCGACGGCCCCTTCGGCCGGACGTTCACCTTCGCCGACCCCGACGGCTACCACGTCACTCTCCACGACCGCACCTGACGAGCCGGACATCACCGCCGTGGCACTAACAGATCAGAAAATGGACCAGGTAGTAAAGACTAACGGTTAGTGTTAAGTTGGCTGGGTGAAGAGAGTGAGCTTCGCCGAGTCCGACGGTCCTGCGCACGGTCGGTGTCTCCCGTCGTCGGCTGGTCTCACCACCGCACCGGCCGGCAAGGGGAGCAACGATGCGCACTGTGATCGTAGGAGCGGGCCTGGTGGGGCTCACCACCGCGGCTTCGCTGCGGTTGATCGGGCACGAGGTCATCGTGCTGGAACACGCACCGCAGGTGCGGGCCGCCGGGGCCGGCATCGCCCTGTGGCCCAACGGGCTACGGGAGTTGGACGTCCTCGGCGTCGGCGACGACGTCCGGCGCATGGGCAGGAACGTCGACGCCTGGTTCTTCGACGCCGCCGGACACCCGATACGCGCCGCCGGCTACGACGCTGCCGTCCACCAGTTCCTGATGGTGCCGAGGCCGGACCTGAACAACCTCCTCGCCGACACCCTCGGCAGGGACCGGATCCACCTGGGAACACACGTCACCGGCTTCACCGAACACGACACACACGTGGAAGTGCACCTCGCCGACGGTGCCCCGCTGCGGGCGGATCTGCTGATCGGGGCGGACGGTGTGTACTCCGACGTGCGCGCCGCCCTGGTGCCCGGCAGCGCGGCGGTCGCGCATGCCGGCAACTTCGCCTGGCGAGCCGTGCTGCCCTCCGGGAACGAGCGGCCAAAGGGCACAGTCGTCACGATCGGCACCGCCCGGACCCGAGGCGGGTACACACGAGTCGCACACGGCCGGACCATGTGGTGGGTCGGCCAGTTCGACGCCGGTGAACTGGCCGGCAGCAAGAAGGACCGGGCGCTGCGACGGGCCCGCAACGTGGCCGAGTCCGGCTGGCACGACGAGCTTCTGGAGATGATCGCCGCCACGCCGGAGGAGTCCATCCTGGAGAATCAGATCATGCTCGTCCCTGAGCTGCCGCGCTGGACCACGGACCGGGTCGCGCTGATCGGGGACGCCGCGCACGGCCTGTCCCCGCACATCGCGGCGGGCGGCACCCTGGGCATCGAGGACGCCGGAGTGCTGCGCGCCGAACTGGCGAGCGGATCCGCCACACCCGCCGCCCTCGCCCGCTACGAGAGCGCCCGCCGACTCCGGTTCGCGCAGGTGCGCGAGCATTCCGCCGCCATCGAGCACGCCGACGGGGCCGCCGAGTCCGCCGAGCGCTACGCCGCCTTCACCCACTGGATGATCACCACCGCGCCCACTGCCTGATCCCTGCCCAGGACCGTCATCCGCGGCAGCCGAGGTCATGGCGCCGACGCCAGGTTCCCGCCCGGTGGGCCGGGGGCTTGCGGGGTGTCATGCCATGCATCCACCGATGCCGAGGGCGGTGGGCCGTAGGCGAAGGGCGTGAAGTGCGCGGGGGTGTGGTCGATGGGCAGGCCGGGACGCCGGGCCGTTCGCCGGTCCCGCACCCGACGTCGAGAGCCCATCCGTCGGCACCGGGAGGCACATGTGCGGCGAGCAGCGAGCGTTCGGCGTCGGTGAGCGGCCGGTAACGCCGTCCTTCCGCGTAGCCGCGGTCCCATTCTTCCTGCGTGGTGAACATGGGTGGAAGTACGCCCTTCTCGATGTCGGTGTTCGGGCCATGCAGGCGCCGGAGCTGATTTCCAGGACGCGGTCGCCGGGCTCCGGGCGGGCGGCTTCCAGTGGGTCGGCCTGCGGTCAGGGCGCCGAGGCCGACCGCGGGGGTCCGGATGTGGTCGGCCTCGGCGAGCCGGTCGGTCAGCTGGTGCCGCGGTGTGCCTGCTTCGTCGAGTTCTGGGGGAGGAGGCGGCCTCACGGAGTGCCTCTCCGTCGGGCGGGTCACGCGTGATCCGCGACGGTGGGGGAGGTGGGGTTGGGGATGCCGGCGGTGGGGGCGTACTGGGCGGCCTGCGCGTCGAACATCGCGGCGTACCGCCCCTGGACGGCCATGAGTTCGTCGTGTGTTCCGTGTTCGACGAGGTGTCCCGCGTTGAGGACGTAGATGCGGTCGGCGTGGCGGACGCCGGACATGCGGTGGGTGACCAGGACGACGGCCCGGTGGGGGGCGGCGAGGCGGCGGATGCGGTCGAACGCTTCGATCTCGGCTTCGGGATCGAGGGCCGAGGTGGGTTCGTCGACGATGAGGACGCTGTCCGCCTGCGAGGTCGTGCTGCGCCAGTGGGTGCGGGCCAGACCCACTTTCTGCCATTCGCCGCCGGAGAGTTCGACGGCACCGCGGAACATGCGGGCCAGCAGACTGTTCAGGCCGTCGGGGAGTCGGGCGACGACCGGGCCTGCGCCGGCGTATTCGACCGACGGCCGCAGGTCCTGTGGTGCGGCGGCGTGGGCGGGGCGGCCGAGACGGATGTTCATCGCGGCGGTCACGGGCCAGCGTTGGAAATCCTGGGTGAGCAGGGAGACGCGCTCGAAGACCTGCGATCGGTCGAGGCCGGTGATGTCCGCCTCGCCCCAGCGCAGGGAGCCGGTCTGCGGCAGGAGCATGCCCGAGAGGATCTTCATGAGTGTGCTCTTGCCGGAACCGTTCTCACCGACCACGGCGGTGACCGACCCCATCGGCAGGGTCAGGGACACCTGTTCCAAGGCAGCCGTGTCCCGGTCGGGGTAGCGGTAGGTGACGCCTTCGAGGGCGACCTCCTTGATCCGCTCCGGCACCGGTTCGCCTCCCGTGGGGAGGGTGCGCTGCGCTGCCTGGGACAGGAACCGGCCGTGGTCGCGGACGTAGAGGGACTCCTCGTGCAGTTGGTTGATGTTCATCACCAGCGCGCCCAGGCTCGCCGATCCGGTCCGTACCGCGATCACGGCGGTGCCGGCGATGGCGAGACTCATGTGCCCGGCTGTGATCAGCCAGAACATGGTCCCGTAGGTCGCGGCCATCGCCAGGCCGGACAGCGCGGAGGCCACCCATTCGGTGGTCGCCTTGCTGGAGGCGAGGCGCTCCTGCTCGGCTTCGGCGCTCTCGGCCATGCGCTCGTAGCGGCTGAGGAGGAAGGCGCCGACGGCGTGCAGGCGGACCTCCTGGGCGGCGGTTCGCTCGGTGAGCAGGTTGCCGATGAGGCGGCTGGCTCGTACGTGCTCGATCCAGCTCATCCCCGACACGTACCGCTCCTGGGCGACGCGCATGGCGCCCCAGCCGCGCGGGGCGGCGATGAGGATCAGCATGGGGAGCAGGAGAGGGTGCAGCACGGCGAGGACGCCGGCGGTGGTGACCAGGGAGATGAGGCCGTTCAGGGCGGCGACGCAGGCGCCGATCATGCGGCGGGCGGAGCTGGGGCCGTGCTGGGCGATGTCGACGAGCCGGCGGAAGTCGGGATCGTCGATGGCCTCCAGCTCCACGTCGGCGGCGGCGGCCAGGTATTGGGTGGTGGCGATCCGTTCGACCTTCGGTTCCAGGCGTCCCGCGCGGGAGGTGGAGCATGCGGAGAGTGCGGAGTTGACGACGGCGATGGCGGCGGCGGCCAGCAGTCCGGGTAAGAGCGCGTGAAGCCTCTGGGCGGCGGTGCCGGTTCCGGCGAGCAGGGCGTGCATGACGGCGTTGATGGCGAGCAGGCCGATGGCGGCGGCGATGCCCTGGCCGAGTTCGCTGACCGCCACGGTGAGCAGGGCGCGCCGGTCGGCCTGCCACGCCATGCGCAGGGTGGTGCCGACGAGGGCGGGCATGGAGCGCAGCGCGGACATCATGGTCAGGTCCAGGCTCGCGTGCTCGTGCTGAGCCCAGCCCAGGTCGTAGCGCAGCGGTCCGCCGAACAGCTCTTGCTCGGCGTCGGAGACGCGGGGTTGGGCCATCTTCACCGGTCCGAAGAACCTCTTCACCGGGCGCCTCCTGGGGTGGGCCGGTTCTGGGCCCGGTATGACGGGCCGTGGGCGAGCATGCGGAAGACGACGGTGGTGGTGTCCGAGGAGACAGCAGGATTTTCGAACGCAGGATGAACGAGCGCGGAGCGGCCTACGGGATGCATGGGACTCCTCGGTGTGGGATGCGGACAGACGATCGGATAACGGGGGTTCTGCTGTCGCCGTAACGGGTGCGCGCGGGCGAAATCTAGAACCTGATTTCGAATATCGGCCTCTCTCCTTGTCTGGCCGCGTGTGTGGTGCCGTGATGCTGTGTTCGATCACTCTTGTGGGTTGCGATACCTCTTCCGGGGGATTGCCGGGTATCGCCTTGACGTTGAGCACCGGACGCTTCAGCCCGGTCTCCGCGAGTGCGACGGGCTTGGTCAGCGACTGCGGGCCGACGATGAGCAGGACGCCGGGCCCTTATCCCGTCGCCCGTGATCGCCTGCCGCGTCGAGGGTCCGCTCGGGCAGCGCTCAGGGCAGCTCGCGTGGCGGTACGGCGCGGGCCGCTCTCGCGCCCGGCGTAGGCGCTGAGTCGAAGTCACGGCGGCGACGGCGTCGAGCAGGGGACCCGCGTACGGCCAGCCGCGGCACCTCGCCGAAGGTGTGGAGAAGGCCGGATCGCGCCCCTGTTGCCAGCGTGGGCGGCCTCGCCGAGGCCGTCGCGGAGCGGCAGCGGGGAGGGGGCGGGAGGGGCGAACAGCGGCACCGACGACACGGTCCGGCCGATGTCTCGAAACTCGGCGACGCGGTCGGCTCAGCCCGCTTCGGCGGCGGGACGGTGGACACCGTCCGCGTCCCATGAGGCGCGCCGCATCGCGGGGGCGGCACTCCGGGAGGATCCGAAGGGGAATCGGCGGTAGCCCCTGAACCGGATCAAGGCCGGGCTGTGACCGCGAGGGCGCTGACGCGGCCCTCGTACTCGCGGCTCACCCGTGGCGTGCTCGCGGCGTGTTCGCGCCGGGCCGGGACCGGCGGGCCGCCCTGGGCGCCGCCGAGGGGGTGGCGGCGCCCAGGCACGCGGGGCGGGTCGTGTGGGTTGCCGGGGCCGGGATGCGGCGGGACGTGCCCGCGTCCTGCTCGAAGGCGCCCGGGGCCTCGACCCCGGCAGCGGCCAGGGCGAGGCTCTGCCGGGGGATTGACTGCTGGTCGGTCGGGACCTGTTGGTGGACCAGGCTCGTTCGCCCACGGGGCGGAGCAGTTGGAGATGTTCCTGGGCTCGTCGGGCCGACGGGGTCGGGCTGCCCGGCCGTACAGTGCGGTTGCAGGGCCGGGCGGGGCCCGGCAGGGGGCCATGTCAGCGTCGGCTTCGGCTTCGGCTTCGGCTTCGGCTGAGGTTCCTCCATTCGTCAGCAGTGGATCGCCGAGCACCGAGAGCGGTTTTGGCGGTGTCGACCGGGCTCAGCGGAAGGCGGCTGCATTGCGGGCGGCCCAGTCGGCGAAGGGACGTGGGGCGCGGCCCAGGACCCGCTGGACGTCCGGGCTGACGCGCAGCTCGGCCGGGTTCGGGGAACCGAGGATGTCCAGAGTGTCGTCGGCCAGCTCCGCCGGCATGCTCTGGGTCATGGCGGCCTTGGCTTCGTCGCGGGTGAGCTCGTGGAACCTCACCGGCGAGCCCAGCGCGGCCGCGATGGCCTCCGCCTGCTGGCGCGGAGTGATCAGCTCCGGGCCGGTCAGCTCGTACACGCCGCCTGTGTGCCGGTCCTCCAGCAGGCAGGCCGCCGCGACCGCGGCGATGTCCGCAGGGTCGATGATCGGCACGCCGACGTCACCGAAGGGCGCGGCGACGGCCTGTTGCTCGCGGACGGACTCGGCCCACCACAGGGCGTTGGAGGCGAAGCCGCCCGGCCGAAGGACGGCCCATTCCAGGCCCGACCCCCGCAGCTTGTCCTCCAGTGCGCGCATCGCCATTCGCGTCGGGCCGAAGGGCCTGGTCACCACGCCCTGCGTGGAGAGCAGGACGACCCGGCGGACCCCGCTGCCCGCGGCCTCGCCGATGATGGCGGCAGGGTCGGCTCCAGCGGCGTGCAGGTCGCCGGACAAGAGCAGGAACAGCGCCTTCGCCCCGGCCAGCGCGGGCCTGAGGCCGACCGGCTCGGCCAGGTCGGCCGCCACGTGCCGGACGCCGTCCGGCACCGCCGCCGATCGCCGTGACACCGCCGTCACGTGCTGGCCCGCCTCGGCCAGCGCCTGCGTCAACGGTCGGCCGATGTTCCCGGTAGCGCCGGTCACCACGATCATGAGCTGCTCCTTGTCGGATGTCTTCTTGGGGCCTTCACGCTAGGAGCAGGGGCTAACTCTTGGTAAGGACATACCTTCAGGTAAGCTCATCACGTGGCGGGAGGCGTGCAGCACAGACGGGCCGGCGCGGCGGAGCGGTATGACGTGTTTCACACGGACTGCCCCGCGCGCGATGTGGTCGACCACGTGACCAGCAGGTGGGGCATCTGGGTGCTGATCTCGCTGCGGAGCAACAACCTCCGGTTCTACGAACTGCGCGAAAGCATCCAGGGCATCAGCGAGAAGATGCTCGCCCAGACCCTGCGCGCGCTGGTCCAGGACGGCCTGGTCTGGCGCGAGGTCGAACCGACGACGCCGCCCCAGGTCACCTACGGGCTCACCGGACCGCTGAGAGCAGCTGGAACGGTTCACCCGTCGGGCTCTGCTGCTCGGCCCGTTCGGTGTCCTGCCCTTCCTCCACCCTCGGCGCGGTCCGAGGACCGGTGGGTGGGGAAGGTGAGTTCACTGATGCGGCCCGTTTGGATGACGGGGCCGTGCTGGACGCCACCGCTGATGTGGTTGTGCGTGGTGTCGCCCCGCGCAGCCGATGCGTCGGACAGCTGTCGCAGGGAGGTGAGCAGAGCGCGCAGGTCGTCTCCGGTGGCCTGTCCGGCCGCGACGAGCCGGCGCAACTGCGCCTGCCACTGGGCCGTGACGTCGGAGGCGGCCTGCTCGCCCTGCGCGGCTTCGGCGGTGAGCAGGCGGTTCCTTGCGTCGTCCAGGTCGGCCAGCGCAGCGGGGCCCGAACCGGTCCGTGCCAGCAGTCGTCTTACGAGTTCGCGAGCGTGCGTCCATGAGTCTGTGACCATGAGGGAGACCAAGGTGGTTGCCCCCGACGCCGCGAGTGTGGCCAATTCACTGTCCATGGTTGCCCTCCGAATCGGCCGCGACGCCGGATGACCTGTCGGGAGCGCCGGCGGGGGGAGGTGACTCCTCACCGTCGGGGGCGGAGGTCGTCGGCGGGTCGAATCGGCGTAGCAGGTCCTCGGCCGACTCGTGGCGGTTCTGCTGTTTGATGACGTGGGAGAACTGCCTGGCCACCATTGCTCGCCTGGCGTCCCCCTCGGGGAAGCCCAAGGCGTCGAAGAAACCGAAGAGATGGTCTGCGGCTGTGCGTCCAGGGGGAGCGGAAGCGCAGTCCTCCTGCGGGTGCTCCGCAGCAGTCGGCTCGCCCAACTGCCCTGGCAGGAGGGTCTGAAGCCGCTCGGGGATGTCGGTGTCGTTGGCCGCCGACGTGAGTTGCGCGAGCAGGGAGAGGTCCGCCACCGTCCTCTCCACATGTTCGTCGTTCTTGGCGAGCCACCAGACTACGGCGCTCCCCGTGTCCTTGAGCACGTCCTCGCCCAGGTACTGGCGCCTGCTCTGCTCGTAGGTGCGTTGGTGTTCCCACACCGCCTTGTCCTTGCGGACTTCGGCGAGCCTGTCCAAACGCTGCTGGTCCTGTTCGAGCAAGGTGAGGCTGATGTCCTCCGCCATGGCCTGGAGGTGCCCCGCGGGGTCGAGAAGCATACGGCTGAGGTTGCCGCCGAGCTCGTGCCGCACGATCGAGACCTGGCCCGGCTCACGTTTCTCGGTGATGGCGCGGGCCCGGTTCAGGACGGCCTCGACGGCCAGGCCCGCCGGGTTGAGGACGGAGGAGACGGCGGGTGATTCGACGGGATACCACCGTACGGTCGCCGAGAAGACGAAGTCGTAGTCGTCCCAGAGGCTCGGCAGCGCCACTTGGCTGACACGGCACTCCGTGCGCTCCACCGGGGGAGCCGTGAGTTGTTCCTCGAAGCCGGCCGGTATCGGGCCGCGGCACGACGAGGCGATCCGGAAGGCGGCTGCGGGGACGAGGAGGAGGAGCACCGCAAGGGCCGGCCACATCCATGCGGGCCACCGTTGTGTCAGGCCTACGATGGTCAGCAGCAGGCCGCACAGGATGGTGAGGAAGACGGCTGTCGTCTTTCGTGCGGTCGTCACGGTCGCGTCCCCCTGGCTGATGCCGGTGGTGGGGTGGCCGGGCCGATGCCCTGCGCCACGCTGATCTTGTGGAGTAGCAGTTCGGTGGCTTCGGCGCTGCGTGTGGGGGCGCCGGGGGCGGTGCGCTCGGCTTCGCGGGCACTCGCGTACAGCGCGGCGAAGGCCTCGCCCCGTCCGTCCCCACACCGTTCGGCCGCACCGACGAGCAGGTCGAGCAGAACGTCCCGGAGGCCTCCGGCGTCCTCCGCCGCCCAGTGGAGCCAGTGTTCCGCCTGTGGTTGCCACGTCGGGCGCGGCAGGTCGGCCAGCACCGCCTGCCAGCACGTGGTCAGGGAGCGTTGGACACCGGACTCCTCCACCAGCGCGCGTGGGCTGCCGGAAGGGTCCGTCAGCGGCTCTGGATCGCAGACGCCGAGGAAGATCTCGAGGTCGGACGGCGACAAGGCGGAGCGCGCGAGCCGGTCGAGGAGTCGTCGGCGCAGTCGGCGACTGCCGACCACCAGAACCTTCACGGCTTGCAGGGCGCGTGTGGTGCCGCGTTCCCGCCGGGCCAGGTAGTACAGCCTGAGCAGAGCCTGGTCCGGGTGACTGGCTGCGAGGACATCCGCGCAGACCTGGACGAGGACCTGCGCGAAGTGTTCCGTGAGGCGCCGGTAGGCACACCACTGGTAGATACGTTCGCGGAACTCCCTGCCGTGCGCCGGATCATTGAGCCCACAGGCGAGCGCCAGCACAGCTGCGGCTTCCAGCCGCGTCCTGCTCGCCGCTCCGGAACTCCACCGTTCGGCGAGTGACGCCAGCCCCTCCGCGCGGCCGGTCCGCAGGTACTGACCGGCGAGACGGGTCACCAGATCGTCCCGGACGGCACGGGTGACGTGCGGCTCGGTCGAACTCACGACGTCGGCGGCCCAAGTACCGAGGTGGGGCCGCAGGTCGGGCATGTGGTCCCAGAAGTGTGCGCGGACGGCAGAGTCGAGAGCCAGCTCCGTGAAACGCACGTGTCCGTCCGGTCCGGTACGGGCGGATACCTCGTCGAGTCGCTGGGCCAGGTCCTTGTGCCGGAGCAGCGGGACCTCTTCCGGGGAGGGATCGACCGTGCCCAGCAAGAGGCGGGCGGCACAGTGGATGACGTCGGCGTGCGCCCCGTGGAGCAGGGAAACGGCGATCAGCAGGGCCCGTTGAGGTGCCTCGCGCAGCCCGGCGACGAGTCTGGCGACCTCCCGCCGCCGGTCGTTGCGCGCTCTCGTGGCCGCCAGACACCACTGTGCGAACCCCTCGTCGGGCCGAGCGGATTCCCGGGCACGGCGCACCAGGTCCGCGAAGTCCGCGATCTCCCGCATCGGCCTCGGCTCGTCCAGGAACTCCTCGACGCTGACGTCGTGCCGCATGTAGTGCTCGTACGGCAGGCCGTGCAGGCGCAGGTGCCGCCTGAGAACGTGCCGGCCGTCGGGCGGTCCGATCTCGACCCGGCAGTGCTGGAGACCGGGGTCGAGGGTGGCGTCGTGTGGCATGACGACCACGAGGTGTGCGTCCTGTTCATGGACGGTCCTACGGAGGGCGGAGAGGCCGGCCCGTGCCGTGGACCACTGTGTGTCGTCGGCGGCGGACAGGTCCAGCAGCAGCTGGTCGCCGTTCTCGACCAGAGCCGGATCATGAAGAGGCAGCTCGTCCTCCTCGTCCGGCAGCAGTTCATGGAAGACACCGCCTGCCTGGTGGTACTCGCGCAGGAGCACCCGAGCCGCGGCGGTTCGGCCGCTGCCCGGCGTGCCGTCGAGAATGACGGTGCCGGTGTCCGCGAGCGTGGCGCGAGCCTTTCCCATGTTTTCCGGGGCGACCAACGCACGGCGTAGCCAGCGGAGTTCGTCCTCGGCGATTCGCCGGAAGGTCGGCCTGTCGGACTCCGGTGAGTGCGCGCCCACATAGATGTCGCCCGAGCCCGTGTGTGTGACGCCCTGCAGGTTCTCCACTCGTGTGCTGGTGTACGGGCTCACCGGCCGTCGTCCTCCCGCTCGTCCGGCTCACCGAACCGGTGCTGGATGTTGCCGTGGTGGTCGCCTTCGAAGTAGGTCATGCCGTCGCCCGAGATGTGCCGACCGCCCGACACATGGCGGGAGTTCTGGTAGATGTGACCATGGCCCGTGTGCACCGGGCCGTGCGAGCCCTTGATGACGGTACCGCCGACGTCTCCGGTGAAGTCACGGCTCTGCACGGCCGTCCCGCTCACGTCGCCGATCGAGTTGGTCACGGTGTCCTGGGCCCGCGGGGCCGCTTCGTCCTTGCTCAGGTCGCGCAGGCCGGGGACCATCTCAGCCACCAGGTCGCCGATGCGTCCGACACCCGCCGCGGTGTCGTGGGTGTCGAACGGGACGGACTGGAGGTCGGCGAGCCGGGCCAGTTCCCTCGGCAGATGGGCCTTGTTCAGCCGGTTCGTCTTCCGGCCGTCCAGGACGGGAACGACCGGAACCTCGCAGGCGAACGCCTCCTCGATCTCCCTGCGCACCCAGTCCTCCGGGTCGTTCAGCCGGGTCCGGGAGTTCGTCCAGTCCGGCCCGACGACGGCCAGGAGAAGGGCGCTGCCCCGCAGCGCGGCCAGCAGTTTCTCGGGATACGCCTCGCCGGGAGGGATGGACTTCGACGCGCGGAAGATGTGCTGCGGGCCGAAGCGGCGGGACAACTCCTGGTCTAGCAGGGCGGCGGTCTTCTCCCCGTCGCCGGTGCGGTAGTTGATGAATACCTCGTGCATGGTGGCGCCTCCCTCAGGAAGTGGACAGATGTGCCAACGTGCCGAGCCGTGGCCCCAGTCGGAGTACCGAAGGGTGATCCGAATGGCGGGCGAGGACCCGGGCCAGGCGTCGTAGATCGGATGTGACGGTCGCTGAGCGCACTGCCGCCGCACTGTCGAGCAGCGGTGCCGTCAGCGCGCATGCGTGGTCGATCTCGCCGGCCGACGCATAGGCGAGCGCACGTCGCACGCCGTACCGCACCTGTGTACGCACCGCGTCCTGGCCGACCAGGGCGAGTTGCCGGTCGAGTTCCTCGGCTGCCTGCCGCGGTCGGCCGAGGTCGACCAGGCACCACCCGGTGACCATGCCGACCGGGTCGGGAAGGTGCATGGTGCCGATCACCGGCTCGTCGGAGTCCTTGTCCTGGCGGGTGAGGAGCGCACGAGCGCGGTCCAAGGCGTGCAGACAGGCACGGGGATCACCCGCGAGCGCGTACCCTTGCGCCTCGCGCTGTGCGGCCAGCCCGCGGATGCGTGGTGGCAGTGTGCCGCTCTGTGCGCGGCGGGCCAGGGCGATCGTCTGCTCGGCGTCGTCCCGGTAGAGCGTGACCAGTGCTCTGCGGACCAGGGCGTAGCCTGCCAGTGCCGGGTCGCCGCCGGCAGCCGCCAGATCGACCGCGCGCTGCGTCCACCACAGTGCCGCGCGTTCGTCCCCGGTTTCCTGCACCAGCCAGCCGACGTACTCGGCGTACCGGGCGCCGAGGGTCAGCAGTTGCCTACGTGTCCCGGTGTCGGTCTGTGCGGACAGCTCCCGCAGCGTGTGCGTCTGGGCGATCAGGACGGGCAGGAGCAGACCGGGGTCCACGGTCTGGCCCAGCTTCCGGTAATGCGTGAACAGTGAGCGGGAGGCCTCCAGCATGCCGGCGCCCGCGGCGGGGGAGGGCGGGGCCCCGTCCGACCGCCAGGCCATCACAGACGCGACGCCGGCCCCCATCACCTCCCGCCGGCCCACGGGCTGGAATCGGTTCGGGCCGTCCGGTGACAACTGCATGACCCAGTCCTCCTCGTCGACGTGGCCCAGTGCTGGTCCGGCGGGTGTGGCGGCAGCGGTCCGGGGGACCAGGGCGGTCAGAGCTCCGTCGGCACCGAGGGCGGCGTCGCACAGTCGGACGAGGTCCCGGCTGGGCGTCTTGAGGCCTCGCTCGACTTTGCTCAACTGGGCCTTGCTGTAATGCACGGCTGCGGACAAGGCCGTAAGGCTCAGCCCCGCCGCCAGTCGCCGCTTCCTCAGTTCCTCGCCGAACTCGATGGACGGCTGCGGCACGGAAACCTCCAAACACCTGACCGTCCGGGCGAGTTGCCGCCGTAGGAAAGGGTGCGGCAAGTCCTCCGGGCGGACAAGGAGATCGATGTCGTTTCCCGTTTCCTTCTCCGACGCCGGGGCGCCGCATTCATGGGCGCTGGAATTTGTTCCGGACACAGAGCCGGCCGTGACGTGCCCCACCGACCGCGCTGCGCCGCCGCCGCCCGGCCGCCCGGTGGCCGGCCGGACTGGAGCCGTGACGTGAAGGTGAGGGTCCTTGGCCCGACGAAGCCACTGGATGCCGGAACCGGGCCTTGCGTGCTGGGCCGGTTCGCGCACCTGGCGCGGCTCGGGGCCGGTGGACCGGGCGTCGCCTGTTCTCGCCCGCGGCGTCCCGCTGGACGGCCTCACCGGCTACTCGGGTCCGGCGACGTCGTCCGGCGCGATCACCTTGTCAAAGTCCGAGGTGCCCTCGCCGCGGACTCCTGCGTGACGCACCGGCTTCCCCTTCGTGGACGTCCTGCTTGAGTGGCGGCCTCCCTGTCTCCCAGGCCGGAGCGACCGGCGAGACCGGGCCCCGCCGGGCCCCAGAGCATCCGCGGGGCCGGCAACGGCCACCGCGTGACCATCGGCCGTTGTGCGGACGCTTGATCGTCAGATCGCCATCGGCACGCCACTGGCCGGGGCCGAGGCGTGACGTCAGCCCGCCTCGACCACCGCCCACTTGCCACGGCTTCAGCACTGTTCACCGTCGGGTCCATGGCCGTTCACTTACAGGCCATGGAAAGACTTCGGAGACGGATAGCATGCGCGGGATCTTGGAATGAAAATCCCCGGGGGGACCCGCACATGTCCACACTTTCCGTCATCGTCCCGTGCCACAATGTCGAGGCATATGTCGCGGAAACGGTGCGCAGTCTGGCTGTCAACGCGGACCCCGAGTTCGAGTTCCTGCTCATCGACGACTGCTCGACCGACCGCACCGGGCAGATCATCGAGGACATGATCGGCACGCTGCCGAACGCGCGGGCGATCCACCACGAGACCAACCAAGGTGTGGCCCAGGCCCGCAACACCGGACTGGACGAGGCGAGCGGCGACTACGTGACGTTCCTGGACGGGGACGACTGGTACGCTCCCGGCCACCTGCGCGCCATGGTGGACCGCATATCGCGCCTCGACTGCGACTTCGCCCGCACCGACCACGTGCTGGCCACCGGCCGCAAGCGGCAGATCCGGTACGCCCCCGCCCCGCGGCGGGACGTCGTGATGGACCCGCGCGACGGCATCGCGCCCGCCCACATGGCCACCATGGTGGACTACCCCTTCGTTCCGTTCGGCGTCTACAGTTCCCGGCTCTTCGCAGACGGCGAGGGCAGGTTCGAGACGCGGCTGCGGACCGCCGAGGACCGCCTGTGGGTGTGGCGGCTGCACCTGCGGGCCCGCAGTTACGCGGCGCTCGGACTGCACGGGGCGTTCTACCGGCGGGGCGTGGAAACATCGCTCACCCAGATCTCCGACACCCGCCAGCTGGATTTCATCCCCGCCTATGACACCGTCCTGCGGGAAGTGGCCGCCGATCCGGAGGGCGACCGTTTCATGCCGAAGGCGGTCCGCACCTATTGCGCGATGATCGCCTTCCACATGAACAAGGCCGACCAGTACGAGAGTTCGGTGGCCAGGCGGCTCAAGGCCGAGTCGACGGCAGCGTTGCACCGTATACCCCAGGACGTCCTCGACGAGACCCTCGCGACGATGGACCCCGCCCGCGGCACGCTGCTGCGTCGCCTGCGCGACGCGGGGGAGGCCCACCCGGGCCGCACAGCCCCCGCGGTGGTCGGGCCCCCGGTCTTCCGCACACCGAGCACCACGGCCGCCGCCGGCCCCGCCCCGCGCCCCGTGAGCACCCCCGACTCCGCCGACCGGTCCCGAACCGGGACCGGGCCCCGGCCGCGACCGGTGCAGATCTTCCAGGCGTCCACGCTGTACGGCGCCGCGACGCTGGCCGCGGCCCTGGACGCCGGCCAGTTCGGTCCCGCCGCCCAGGCCCGGCGCGTGCTGCTGCTCACCAACAACGCGGCCGTCCCCGAGGTGGCGCCGCGCCTGTCCGACATGACGGGCTTCCAGGAGATCGCCGCCCGCTTCGACCAGGTCGAGGACTGGAACGAGGCCATCGCCCCGCACCACCCGGCCGGCTGGCAGCCGCGCCCGGACGACGCGCCCCTGTGGGAGCGGGTACTGCGCACCAGGTGGGCGCTCGGCACCGGAGCGGTGACGCTCGTCGTGGAGTCGATCCAGGTCAGCCCGGCCCGCAGCCTCGCCGCCGTGTTCGCCGGCGCTGCGGTGCACGTGTACGCCGACGGCCTGATGAGCTACGGACCGACCCGCGACGAGCCGCCGCACTCCGTCGCGGTCCGCGTCCAACGGCTGCTTCACCTGGACCTGGTGCCGGGACTGCGCCCGCTGCTGCTCTCCGAGTTCGGCGTCGAACCCGAACTCGTCCCGCACGACGCCTTCCGCGCCGTGCTGTCCGAACTGTCCCTGGCCGCCGCAGGCGACCCGGAGCCGGCGCGGGCGGCCGAGGCGGCGCCCACCGCGCTGCTGCTCGGCCAGTACCTGGCGGCGCTGGACATCCTCACCGCCGAGGAGGAAGAGCACCTGCACGTGCGGATGCTGCGCGCCGCCGCCGCGGCCGGTCACCGCTCGGTCGCCTTCAAACCGCACCCCACCGCACCCGACCGCTACAGCGAAGCCCTCCAGCGCGAGGCCGCCACAGCCGGGGTACGGCTGACGACACTCGGCGGAACGCTGCTCGCCGAGGTCTTCTACGCCCGCCTGCCGCTGGAACTGGTGGTCGGCTGCTTCTCCACCGCGATGCTCACCGCGGCGGCGTACTACGGCATCCCCACCGCCCGCGTCGGTACCAGGACGGTGCTGCACCAGCTGACACCCTACGAGAACAGCAACCGCGTACCACTGGTGATCGTCGACCACGTCGTCCCCGACCTCGAAGCCGGGGCGACTCCACAGCGGCCCGAAGCCCCGCCCACCCTCCAGCCGCTGCTCCAGGCGGTCGGGTACTGCATGCAGTCCGCCCGGTACCCCTGGCTGCGCACCGGTGCCGAACAGCTGCTGGCGCGGGTCACCGCAGACCCGGGCGCCGACCGGGACGGGGCGCACGCCGCGTACTTCGGCACCGAGCGGCTGACCGAACTGGATCTGCCCGGCGGTCGGAAACGGCGCGCACCCCTGGTGCGGCAGGTGCTCTCCCGCGGCCGGCGCGAGACGGCGTCCCGACACTGACGCCCGGGACGGTAACCCGCGTCCCGGGCATGCCACTTGCGGCCGACCAGGCAACTCGCGCCCCGGTCATGTCACTTGCAGCCGACCAGGCAACTCGCGTCCCGGGCATGCCGCTTGCGGCCGACCCGGCGACTCGGGCCCGGGCATGCCACTTACGACCGGGGCCGCCCACTCGGGCCCGCTCATGTCACTCACGACCGGGGCCGCCCATTCGCGCCCGGTCATGTCACCCACGACCGTGGCCCGTGGCCAACGGCCCGGGTCATGCCACTGACGACCGGGCCGGGTGTCGGAATACCGGCGGCTGTCGTCGGTGGGCGGCCGAACCCGCTTGCCTACGCCGGCCCCCCAGTCCCCAGTCCCCACCCCCGTACGAGGCGGCCTGCCCCAGACCCCGGAGGAATCGTGCCCGCTCCTGTCAGGCCCCGGCCCGGCCCCACCGCACCCGATGGCGCCGGTGACACCGCGACCGGTGACGTCCGCGCCGGCCGCGTCCGTGCCGACCGCGTCCTCGCCCGGCTCCGTACGCTGGCGGCCTGGTCACGCGGCAGCGTGCCGCTGCGCGCGGCCCTCGGCGCCGGCGTGCTGTCGTGCCTGGTGTTCTGCCTGGGCAGCCTGCTCGCCGGGAGCTACCCGCTGGGACCGCACAGCCGCAACGTCGTCGACATGGGTACGCAGTACGTGCCCTTCCACGCCTACTGGCGCAAGGCGCTGCTCGGCGGCGCCGACGGCGATCTGTTCATGAACTGGAACTCCGGCTTCGGGTCCGACTTCCTCGCCGACATCGGCACCTACTTGAGCAGCCCCTTCGACCTGATGGTGGTGCTGTTCCCGGCCGACCACGTCGAACTCGCCCTCTACGTCATCAGCACGGCGAAGATCACCGCGGCCGGGGCGGCGATGGCGGTGCTGCTGCTGAGGCTGCGCCGCGGGCCGTGGCCGGTGGCGGCGGTGCTGGGGTCGGGGTACGCGCTGTGCGGCTGGACCCTGGACAACGGCACCTACGTACCGATGTGGCTGGACGGCCTGCTCGCCTTCCCGCTGCTCTGCCTGGTCGGTGAGTGGGCGCGCACGGGACGGCGCCCGGTGCTCGGGCCGGTAGTCGTGGCACTGGCCTGGGTGTCGAACTTCTACACCGCCTACATGGCCACCATCGGCGCGGGCATCGTGCTGCTCGTACGGCTGCTCACCGACGACGAGAACCGCCGGCGGCTGACCGGTGCGCTGCCCGCCGCCCGGAACGCACTGACGGGCATGCTGCCCACCGTCCGAAGCGTACTGACCGGTGTGCTGCACGCCGTCCGGAGCGTCCTGATCGGTGTCGGGCTGGCCGCCCCGCTGGTCCTGGTGGTCTACTCGGCCACCAAGGCCGCTCATCCCACCCCGCCCGTCATCTTCTCCCCGGCCACCTGGCCGGACGTCTTCGCGCGGCTGCTGCCCGCCACCAGCAGCACGGAGTCACCCGCGCTGTACATCGGCACCCCGGCGCTCGCACTGGCGCTGACCATGCCGTTCAACCGCCGCCTGCCCGCCCGGGCACGGTTCGGCTGGCCGGCCGCGATCTGCCTCGTGGCGCTCTCGCTGCACTGGCGGCCCACCCATCTGCTCTGGCACGCGGGCGCCGAGCCCAACGGCGTCACCGACCGCCAGGCCTTCGTGCTGTGCGGCCTGCTGCTGATCGCGGCCTGGCTGTCCACCGCCGACGGGCTGCCCCGGCCGCCCGCGCTCGCCGCCGGCCTGGCGGTCCTGGCCGCGCTGGTACTGGCGGCACATGGCACGTACGCCGTCGACCGGTGGTCGTACCCCCTCTTCGCCGTCGCGCTGCTCCTCGGTGTGCTGGCCGCTGCCGCCGTGCTCGTCGCACCCCGCTCGCGGAACTTCCGGAACAGTGCCCGGGTGCTGCCGGTGCTGGCCGTGGCCCTCCTGGTGACCGCCCAGGCGGGCGAGACGGCGGTGGCCGCGATGCGGGTCTCGCAACTGGAGCGTCAGAACAGGTCCATGTCGCCGCGGCTGGGCCGTCAAGTGCGGGAGACGGCGGCCCTCGTCACCGCCGAGGACGACTGGCCGCGCTCGCGCACCGATCCCGGCGCGGGCTCCGACCGCAACGCCCCCATGGTGGTCGGCGGACAGGGCGGCAACTACTACAGCAGCCTGACCGCCCAGACCACCTACACCACCCTCAACGCGCTGGGCTACGGCTACTACGCCAAGGGGCGCCGCCTGATGAGCCTGGACAACCCCGTCACCGACGCCGTCTTCTCCATCGGCACCCGGATCCGCCTGGTACAGGACCCGTCGGGAGGGGGCGGCAAGGTGCCACGGGCCACCACCACCGCCGTACCGCCACTGGTCACCGTCCGGCCGGACCTGCGCCTGTCGCACAACGCGGCGCGCTTCGGCGGGTCCGTCTTCGCCAACCAGGAGATGCTGCTCGGCGCCCGTGTGTACGACCCGCCGGCCCGCACCACCAAGACCCGCCACGGCAAGGGCGCGGTCACCGTCTCCACCACCTGCACGCCCGGCAGCCGGGCCTATCTGTCGGCGCTGACGTTCAACGGCACGGCGACCATGAACGGCGGCCGCCCGGTGGCCTTCACCGGCAAGCTGCCCTCCGTCCGGCCACCTCTCCAGGACATCGGCGTCGTCCCGGCCTCCGGGAAGGTCCGGGTCGAACTGCGCCACACCGGGTGGCTGGACCTGCCGAAGCAGCCGGTCGGCTGCCTGGTCGCGAGCCGTCTGGAACAGGCCGTACGGCACCTGAGCGCCGAGGGCGCCACGGGTGTCCACGTCGGCGGGCACTCCGTCACCGCCCGCATACCGGCCGGCAGCACCGGCACCGCGGTCCTCGCGATACCGCGGATCCAGGGCTGGACGTGCGCGGCCGGTGACGGCCCCGCCCGCCCCGCCAAGAACTACCTGGGCCTGATCGCGGTGCCCCTGGACGGCACGGCGACCTCCGTCAGCTGTGGCTTCCGCCCGCCCGGTCTCCTGCGGGGCCAAGCGATCGGCGTGGCCGCCCTGGTCTGTCTCGCGGCCACCGCGTTCTGGTACCGGCGCACCCGCCGGCGGCAGGAGGCACTGCGGTCGGAGCCGTGACCTGCCGGGCGCCCAACCTGCCGGGCGCCCAGCCCGCCGGGTGCGCAGCCGGGAGGAGCGGCGTGTCTCAGGGTGCGTCGGAAGGCTCCCAGAGGGGTGTGTCAGAGGGGTGTGTCAGAGTCTGCGCATGCTTGAGATCGTGGTGAAGACGGAGAACGGGGAGCGGCACGTCCGACCGTCAGCCGGGCAACTGGCCTTGCTGGTCCGGCGCATCGGCGGTGACGGGGACCGGTTCCTCGTGGTCCAGCGGATACCCGACCTGCCCGACGTCTTCGCGCAGGTCTGGCACGAGGCCGGTGGTGACTACACGCTGGAACACCGCGACGGGGCCGCCGACCGGCACTTCCAGGCGCGGGTCGACAGGCCCGAGGCCGTGTCCGCGGCGATCACCGGCTGGGCCCGCCAGGAGTGCGGAGGGGATGCCGGTCCGGCCTGGTCGCCGCTGGACATGGGCCCCGTTCGTGAGGTGCCGCCGCTCGACATCGAGGAGGACGAGCGAGAAGAGGTGGAGAAGCGCGTCCGCGAGGTGCTGGCCGGCGGCTACGCCTCCCGTGCCGAACTGGCCGAGGTGGCCGAGGAGTATCTGGTCAGCGAGGACCGGCGGCCCCTCTCGCGCGAGCAGGCGCAGGCGCTGGCGGACCGGATGTGGCTGGAGCGCGTCGCGGAACAGGCCGCGTGGCAGGGCGAGACCGATCCCGAGCGACTCACCCGCGCCTTCACCGCGCTGGAGGCCGTCGGCATCACCGCCCGGGAGAACTTCACCTGCTGCCGGTCCTGCGGCAACGCGGAGATCGGCGCCGAGGGGGCACCGGGTGCGCGCGGCTTCGTCTATTTCCACACCCAGTGCACCGACTCCGCCGCCGCCGGGCACGGGCTGATGCTCCTGTACGGAGGCTTCGACGGCTCGCAGGAGACCACAGCGGCGGTCGGCCGCGAGGTGGTGGCCGCGCTCGACACCGCCGGCCTGCCCACCGCCTGGAACGGCGACCCGGGCCAGGCCGTTCACGTCACCCCACTCGACTGGCGCCGGCGGCTGGTCGGTTGACGGGCGCCGAGGACCCCTCCGCGGGAAGAGCGAGAGCGAGGAGGCGTACCGCCCCCAGTGCCTCCCCGCTCTCGTGGATCTCTCCGCCCGCGTACGCGAGGGCGCACTGCTCGGCACCGTCCCGCGCCACCGAGAGGCCGAAGAACGGCTCGCGGTGTCTGTTCGTGCGGTGGGCAGGTGCCCGTCCGGTCCGGGGGGCCGGGCGGGCACCCCGGTGTCACATGCAGGCCCGAGTGGACCAGTGGCGGGACAAAAGCTTGCGCCGGCCCCGCCCATGGGCTGTCGCGCGGCGCCGCATGTCCCGGAAACCGGATACGTCTGCCCGAATCCCGCGCAACCGGCGGCCGACGCAGACCCTCCGAGCACGCCGCGCCCGGCCGCCGCCCCCACGGGGGTTCCCGCCGCGCACAGCGGTCTCCGGCGGGCCGCGGCGGCGGCCGGCGCCGGGCCCTGTTCCGCGCGGTCACCGCGGGCCGAGACCCACGACTCCGCCCAGGTGGTTCAGATCCGGCCCAATCGCGGTCGCACGGGCGTCCTTGGTGGTGGGCACGGGGAAGACCTCGCACTTGGTGTGATCGTCACGGCAGTCAAGAAGACGTGACAACGTAACAGTGTTCGCCGGACGCAACCCGTGGGGCGATCCGCCCATCTGGATGGTTGGCGGGCCGCGGGGGACGCTCATGAGAGCCGCTGAGCACGCACCCGCCACACAGTGACTGATCGACGACACATGTTCAGTGGATGTCACTTGGGGGAGATCCACGGAAGGGAACGTCCATGACCAGGACGACGAAGACCGAAGCCAAGGGGCTGAGCCGACGCCGGCTGGCCGTGACCGGCGCGCTGGGGCTGGTCTCGCTGGCGCTCGCCGCGGTGCCCGCACACGCCAAGGGCGACATCGACATCACCGCGCCGCACAAGGCGGGCGTGGGCAAGACCTTCACGGTCTCCGCGCACGGGTCCGACGACGCCGCCGTCTACCAGCGGATTTGTCTGCAGGAGCGCACCGCCGGGCAAGCGTGGCACCAGGTGGCGTGCGGCGCCACGGTCGGCAGGGACACGGGCAAGGACGCGCGGGCCACGGTCCACCTGAAGAGCAGGCACCACCGCACGTTCGAGTTCCGCGCGGTGATGTACAGCCTGACCGGCCCGCACGACCACCACCCCAAGCGGTGGAGGACGTCGGAAGTGGTGAAGGTCCAGGTTCGCTGACGTCCGTAGCCGGGGTGACGTCACACGTGTGCGGGAACCGGCCGTAGGAGTGACGTCACACGCTGGCTGACATCAGCCATGTCCCGGGCCTTGTGGGGTGGGTGTCCACCGCGCCCGGCCCGGGACTCGGCCGTGGAGCGCCGCCTACGGCGCTCGATGGAGAACGAAATGCCGTCCGTGAGCGGACGCGTCGCCCGAGGCTCCCTCCGTAACGTCTGCAAGTCTCAGTCTGCCGGTGTAGGTGTAGGTGTAGGTATAGGTATAGGTGTCGGCACGGCGCAGGCGTCGGCGATGGCCCGCGTGTCCCAGTAGAACGGGCGGACCCTGGTGATCAGCCCGTCCTCGACCGTGATCGCCTGCAGAAGCGGGAAGCTGAGTTCACGGCCGGTCGCGCGAGCGCGAGCACGCACCTGTGTGAGCACGACCGCAGTCTCACCAGTGGCAAGAAACTCCTGCTCCACCATGTCGAACGACTCCCACACCTCTCCCATCACGAGGAAGAACTGCGTCACGCCCCTGTGCCCACACCAAGTGCCTCCATAGGGCAGAGCATCCGCTTGATGCAGCTCGACATCCGGCGCGAAGAAGGGGGCGAGCAGGTCGAACGGAGCCTCGCCAGGTCCTCCTGCCGCCAGGTACTCCGCCTCAGCCGCGTACATGCCGGTGAGCACTCTCACTGACTCAGACTCTTCAGCGGATGACGTCGTCATGTCGTCAGCATCAGCGCCACAGCAGGACCTTGCTGGCGGCAATCAGACATCGTTGTGCCGCCCGGTCGGCACTTCCGCGACAGGATCTAGCCCGCCCACTCCCGCAGCAACCGCTCCCGCTCCGCGCCGCGCGGCGTTCCGCTGGCCTGGCTGCGGCCCCACTGCGACATCGCCGCCAGCGTCGTGGCCATGGTCGCGGCGCCCTCCGTGAGGCGGGAGAGAAGGGCGCGGGAGAGGTCGACCTCGGTCGCGGAGTAGCCGACGGCCGCGGCGACGTAGGCCGCCAGCTCGTGCTCGCCGCCGGACGACTCCACGCGCACCGTCATCATCGGGGGCGCCTCGTCAGCCCGGCCGGGGTGGAGGGACAGCGCCAGGTTCATCACCGTGTCCACGGCCAGGTCCTTGACCACGCCGACCTGCCGCATCAGGGACTTCACGGGGACGTCCGCGACCGTGAGCGCCCGTACGTCCTCCCACAGGTGGAGGGCGGCCTGGCCGTCACCCAGGGCCATCACCCCCTCGGGGGTCAGTCGGACCCCGGGCGCCAGACCGGACGGCTTCGCGCCCACGTACACGTCGCCCTCGGCGATCCAGAACAGGCCCACCATGGCCATGGGTTGCTCACTTCCCCCGGCGACGGCACCGCCGCCGCATCACGCGTCGCACGATCAGGTCCCCCCCGCCGCACCGCGCGAAGGAGCCGGGAAGATCCACCTTCCCGGCCGCAAATACGCTACCTGAACTGCGCGGGGATGTCTCTTCGCCCGGCGCGCACCGAGCGAGGTACGGGCGCCCGGGGCCGGGGCCGGCCGGCCCCGGCCCCGGCCCTCGTGGCGTACGAGCGGCTGCGCGGCGACCTCGTACAGGACGAGCGGCGGTCCGGCCGGCCGGTCACTCCGCCGGAACGCCGGTCACTTCCGCCAGAACAGGTGGTGCGTCACGCCGCTCGGGCTGGGCACCACGTCCAGGTGGTACCGGTCGAGCAGTTCGTCGGGCGAGTCCCACAGGCGCAGCCCGGAGCCGAGCTTCACCGGCGAGACCACCACGTGCAGGGTGTCGACGAGACCGGCGTCGAGGAACTGCCGGATGGTGCTGACCCCGCCGCCGAGCCGTACGTCCCTGCCCCGGGCCGCCTCGCGCGCCCGCGCGAGCACCGAGGCCGGGTCGCCGTCGACGAAGTGGAAGGTGGTGTCGGAGAGCGTGAACGACGGGCGCGGGTGGTGGGTCATGACGAACACCGGCGTACGGAACGGGGGTTCGTCCCCCCACCAGCCGAGCCACTCATGGTCCTGCCAGGGCCCGCGCTGGGGCCCGAACTTGTTGCGGCCCATGATCTCCGCACCGATGTCGCGGGCGTAGTCGCGCGTGAAGTAGTCGTCGAGGCCCCGGCTGCCGCCGGGATCGGTGCGCATGGGCCAGCTCGCCGTGGCACCGGCCCAGGCGAACAGCCTCTCGGGATCGACATGCCCGAACGGCCGCTCGAAGCTCTGGTCCTCCCCGGCGGCGACGCCGTCACTCGAGACGTTGAAGTTCTGGACTCTCAGCAGTTGGGCCACGTGCTCCTCCTGTGCGGGCGACGATGCGATGACAGATGCGGATGAGGGATCAGAGGTGAGAAATCAGAGCTGACAGGGGGCAGACTCCTCGTCCCGGGGAAACTCATCGGCCGGAGCCGTGGACGTGCCTCTCGGGGAGCCCAAGGCGTCGGGGACGCCAAGGCGCCGGGGACGCCAAGGCGTCGGGAGACGGCCGCCGACCGGCGCCGGACCTCCCGCCGCACCGGGCAGGCGTCATGAGACCGGCTACCCTGCCCGAACACTTCTCTGCCCGAACACTTCTCTGCCCGAACATCTGTGAAAGGCCCGCTGACGTGCCCCATGCGAAGGATCACCAGAGGCAGCTGCTGGGACGGCAGTCCCGGGTCCGCGGGCTGATGCTCGGCCTGGCGCTCGGGGACACCCTGGGCGCGGCACGGGGCGGGCTGCCCGCTGGTGGCCCGCTGCGGGCCGGGGTCAGCACGCAGCTGGCCTGCTTCACCGCGGAGGGCATCATCCGCGCGCAGGTCCGCGGAAACCACAAGGGCATCTGCCACGCGCCGGGCGTGGTGCTGCACGCCTACTGCCGATGGGCCTTCCTGCAGGGCATCGAGACGGCGAAGATGCGGCGCCGCTGGTGGAGCAGTGGCAGCACACCGTGGCCGGACGGCTGGCTCGCCGCCGTGCCCGCCCTGGCCGAGCGGCGCGGCAGTGCCCCCGCCACGGTGGCGGCCCTGTCCCGGATCGAGGAAGGCTACGAGCGGATGGCCACCGCGAGCCGGGGCTGTCACGCCCTGACCCGGGGTCTTCCGATCGCGGTCACCGGGGTCAGCGGCATCGCCCAGGCCGCCGCGGTCGCCGCTCTCACGCACGGCGACGCCGCCGCCCAAGCCGCCGGCGTCCACGCGGCCGTACTGGCGCACCACTGCCTGACACATCCGGCGGCGGAGAACGGCCCGCCCTCCCGGCCCGGCGGGCCGGCCCGGTCGGCACTGCGCGCCGGTGTCGCGGACCTGCCGTCCGTAGACCGGTCGATCACCGGCGACGAGCACCGTCGGCTCGTGACGGTGTTGCGGCACGCGGAGGAGGAGCCTGGGGACGTGGCACGGCTGGTCCGCCTGGCACCGGATGCCACCGCGCCCTCGGCGCTGCTCGGCGGCCTCTACACGGCGGCCTCCTTCCCCGGGCGTGCCGAGTTCCGTGCCGCCCTGGAGTTCGCGGCGGGCGCGCCGGACGGCGATTCCGTCGCCTGCGTGGCGGGCGCGCTGCTCGGTGCGGTCCACGGGGCCGAGGCACTGCCCGTGGACCTGGTCGCTCGGCACGAACTGGCGTGGGTACTCGACACGCTGGCCCGCGACCTGGTCACGGAACTCGACGACTCGCCCAGCGGCAGCGAGTACGTCCGGGGGTGGGACCCGCAGTGGTGGAACCGCTATCCCGGCTGGTGACGTCCCGGTCGGCGATCACGCGCCGGGGTGGACCGCCTGCACGCCGGTGCCCGCGTACGCCTTCGGGGTCAGGGTCAGCAGGAACCGGCCCGTGGGGTGGGCGGCCGACGGCCGGGCGGCGTGGATGGCGTGGACGGTGGCCCAGGAGTGGCCGAAGCGCAGGAGCTCGGTGGCGGTGACGGCGGCGTCGGTGTCGAACGCCTCCAGCCGGATGAACCGCAGTCCCTTGATGTAGCTGAACAGGCCCGGCCGCTCGGCATCGCCGGCCGTCAGCGACAGCACCGGCGCGTAGAGGCTGCCGAGCCCGCCGGAGGCCTGCACGTAGAACGCGGCGACGGCCTCGTTGAACGGGTCCTTCGGGTCGTACAGGGCGGTGGCGGTGGTGTGGTCCAGGACGACCGCGATCGCCGCCACTACGCGGCGGCCCGCGGGCTGTGCGGGCCTGCTCCCAGACGCTCCAGCAGGGCCCGGGCCCGCGCCTCGGCCTCGGGGCTCGGCGTGCTGCCGAGGGCGGAGGCGAGTTCGGCGCGGGCCAGCTCGGCGCGCTCGGCGTACTCGGCCTGGGTCGGGGTGCCCTGTGCCAGTTCCTCGACCAGACTCCGGATGGTCGTGCCGTGCTCGGCGGCCAGCCGGGCCAGCCGGTCCCGCGCGGCCGTGCTCACCTTGATGCTCGTCTCGTCTGCTGCTGCCATGTTCCGACTGTACCGCTTTCCTCTACTCGTGGTAGAGGGAAACGGTTGCGGTGCGGTCGGGGCAGGGGGGGCGCAGGGGGAGGCACCGGGCAGTGGGTGGGCAGGGAGAGGTACCGGTCGGCCGTTTCCGTGGGCATGATGACCTGGTGATCGATCCGACAGGTCCTGTGGTGCCGCCCGGCCGGATGAGACGGAGCCGGCAGCCGGACCTCGCGCTCCCCGGGCACCCGCGCACGCGCCTGCGCCGCTGGCGGGAGGGCGACGCGCCGGTCCTCGTACGGTCGTGTCTCGACCCGGACATCCAGTACTGGAACCGTCCCGGCCGACTGACCACCGAGGCGGCGGCCCGCGAGCGGATCGCGCGCTGGGAGCAACGCTGGGAGAACGAGGAGGCCGCCGTCTGGGCCGTCGCGGCCGAGGACGACGACGTACCGATGGGGCTGATCGGCCTCGCCGACCTGGATCTGCGGGGCGGCAGCGGGGAGTTCGTCTACTGGCTGCTGCCGGCCGGCCGCGGGCGCGGGGTCATGGCACACGCCACGGCGGCCGTCAGCCGGTGGGCCTTCGACAGCCTGGGGCTGCACCGCCTGCGCATCACGCACTCCGTGGCCAACACGGCCTCCTGCCACGTCGCCACAGCGGCCGGCTTCGCGCTGGAAGGGACCATGCGCAGCGCGCTGCTCCACGCCGACGGCTGGCACGACGAACACCTCCATGCCCGGATCCGCGACGACACGGAAACGGAAGGGGTCCCGGGCTGACGGGCTCGCCTCCCCGTTCCGTCCCCCCGGTGATTGTCAGGCGGCCGTCGACCGCAATGACTCCCGGTACTGCCGGGCCGTGGTCATCAGCGTGTCGAGCGCGTCCCGGGTGCGGAGCAGGTCGGTGATGTGCTCGGAGAGCCGGTCGCGTTCCTGGGCCATCCGCTCCAGCGCGGCGTCGGAGGTCTCCTCGCTGGGCATGTCGACGCACGGCAGCAGGTCGATGATGGTGCGGCTGGAGAGGCCCGCGGCGTACAGCCGCTGGATGAACGCGACCCGTTCGACATCCTCCTCCGTGTAGTGCCGCTGCCCGCTGGGGCTGCGCGCGCTGCGGAGCAGCCCCTGCTCCTCGTAGTAACGCAGGGATCTGACGCTGACCCCCGTACGCGACGCGAGTGCACCGATCCGCATACGTCCTCCCGGATATGACCTGTGCCACAGGAATCCTGCGGCGCAGAGCTTGCCTCTGACATGGATGTGAGGTTTTAGCGTAACTGCCGTGCCCGAGATCCGGGTACGGCAGAACACGATGGAGCCCTGACGTGACAACCCTTTTCGACAGCTATCGGCTCGGGGACCTGACGCTGCCCAACCGGGTGGTGATGGCCCCGATGACGCGGGTCCGGGCCGCCGCGGGTGGTCTGGCCACACCGTCGATGGCGACGTACTACGCCCAGCGGGCCACGGCGGGGCTGATCGTGACCGAGGGCGTGCAGCCGAGTCCCGTCGGTCAGTCGAATCCGGGCACGCCGGGACTGCACACCGAAGAGCAGGTCGCGTCCTGGCGTCCCGTGACCGCCGCCGTGCACACCAACGGCGGCCGGATCTTCGCCCAGATCATGCACGGCGGACGGGTCTCGCACCCCGACACGACCGGCATGCGGCCGGTCGGACCGTCTGCTGTCCCCGCCGTCGGCGAGGTGTTCACTCCGACCGGTCCCCAGCCCGCGCCGACCCCGCGCGCCCTGGACACCGCGGAAGTGCCCGAGCACGCCCGGGCGTACGCCGAGGCGGCCCGGCGCGCCGTCGCGGCCGGCTTCGACGGCGTCGAACTGCACGGCGCCAACGGCTACCTGATCTCGCAGTTCCTCTCCTCCAACGCCAACCTGCGCACGGACCGCTACGGCGGCTCGGTGACCAATCGGATCCGGTTCGCCGTCGAGGCGGCCGCCGCGACCGTCGACGCGGTGGGCGCCGCCAGGACCGGCATCCGCCTCTCCCCGGGCGGCAGATTCTGGGGAGTCGAGGAGAGCGAGGTCCCCGCGCTCTACACCGCGCTCCTGACCGAACTGGCCCGCCTCGACGTGGCGTACGTCCACCTGGAGGCCACCGTCGGCGAGGACGTTCTCGTCGGCCTGCGCCGCACGTGGCCGGGCACCCTCATCATGAACCCCGTCTTGCCCATGGGCCCCAAGCAGACCGGCCGCGCCGAAGCCGACCACTGGCTCGGGCTGGGCGCCGAACTCATCAGCTTCGGCCGCGGCTTCATCGCCAATCCCGACCTGGTCGAGCGCCTGCGCACCGGTGCCCCCCTCGCCCCCGTCGACGAGGCCACGTACTACCAGGGCGGCGACGCCGGATACCTGACGTACCCGGCATACCAGTACGCGCACACGGCCTGAGCGGTGCCCGGCGGCAGCGGGCGGGACGGGTGCGGGCCGGGGGAGGAGCCGGAGGCCCCAGTGATGCGATCTGTCCGCCCCGCGTTCGTCGCGGCGGGCTGACAGATCCGACTGCGACACTGTCCGGCGCAGGAGTCAGGCGGCGGCGCGGGTTAAGGTGCAGTCGTGGAACGGGTCTTGGTGGTGGGTGCCACGGGTGCGGGCAAGTCCACGCTCGCCCATGCCCTGGGCAGCCGTCTGGGGTTGCCCTACCACGAGATGGACGCGCTGTACTTCAACGGCCCGGGGCGGGCCGTCAACGACAGGCTGGTCGAAGACGTGGCACGGGTCACCGCCGGGTCGCGCTGGATCATCGACTCCCTCGGCCACCCGGAAGTCCGCGACCTGCTGTGGGGCCGGGCCGACACGGTGATATGGCTGGACTACACCAGGCGCGTCATCATGCCCCGCGTGCTGCGCCGTTCCGTCCGGCGAACCGTCACCCGCGAGGTCGTCTTCGGCGGCAACAGGGAGACCTGGGTGGGCTGGCTGAGCCGGGAGCACCCGGTCTGGTGGTCCTGGTCCCAGCACAGGACCCGCCGCCGCGACATCGCGCTCCGCCTCCGTGACCCCCGCTTCGCCTCGCTCGAAACCCGCCGCTTCGCCCGCCCCCGGGACACGGCGGCCTGGCTGGCCTCCATCCGCTGAGGGGGAGGCCGGCCGGCGAGCTCCTCCCGCGAATTCGGATCGTTGGTCCGCCTTGGAGATTCGGAGCGCACCATCGGCTGCCGAGCCGCTTCGTCGGCGGCTGCCGGCCGCATTACCTGCGGCTCGGGAGCGTCGCGAGCGCCTGCGAGCGCTGGGCGACCAACTCCTCGTAGGTTCCGTCGCGTTCGGCCCACCGGTGCATCAGGACGCCCTCGACGAGCACCTCGCGCGGAGTGGGCTCGCCGCGGAGCAGGTCCATCACCTCGGTGGCGAACTCCGCGAGCCCGAGCGCACGGGGGTTGAGCCGTGCCTGCTCCGGCGTGGTGGCGACCGCCGGGGGGACGAGTTCGCAGACCTCGACGCCGGTGCCGTCCAGTTGGGCGCGCAGCGCCTCGGAGTAGGCGTGCACGCCGGCCTTCGAGGCGGCGTAGGTCGGCAGGAGCGGGAACGGCAGGAACCCGATGCCCGACGTCACCGTGACGACGGTGCCCGCGCCGCGTCCGATCAGGTGCGGGGTGAACGCGTCGACGACGCGGATGGTGCCGAGGAGGTTGGTGTCGACCGTCCGCTCCGCGACGCTGAAGTGCGCGGGGTCGCGCAGGTCCTCGGGAAGCATGACGCCGGACATGGTCACGACGGTGTCGAGATCGGAGTGGCCGGCCAGGACCGTGTCGCGGGCGCGGCCCACGCTGTCCTGGTCGGTCACGTCGAGGGGAACGGTGCCGAACCCCTCGGCCGCGAGCCGGTCGAGCAGGTCGGTGCGCCGTCCGCCGATGATGACGGTGCTGCCGGCCGCGGCGAAGCGGCGCGCGAGTTCGAGGCCGATGCCGGAGGTGGCGCCGGCGATGAAGACGGTGCGGTGGGTGATGTCCATGGGCTGTGCTCCTGCTGGGGCGGCCGGCCGCGAGGAACCGGTGGCCGCGGTAGATGAGTACGGGTGACGTTCCTCAGCGTGGACCTGTTCTCCGGCCGGAGGCAGGGCCCCGGCCTCCCGGGGGTCTGTCAGGGCCACCCTGCCGGCGCGGTGCCGTTCACCGACCGACACGTACGACGCCCGTACTCGCCTCCAGGGACTCGAGGGACTCAAGGGACCGTCTTCCTCATATGTGGTCTCCGTATTCGCCTCCCTCTGCGCGTTCTCCGTGTGCGGTGCCGGGCGGCACCCCCGCGGCTGGGGCGTTCGTCCCCGACTCGGCTACTCTCGGCGCCACTGATGTCAACTCAGCGATCCGGTCGGGCTGTGACCGGATCGCCACCCGGGAGACGCCGACACATGAACAGACCGGCATCGCCACCATCCGGAGCGGAGCGCACCGGGGCATCGGCCGTCACGATCGGCGCTCTCGTGCCGCTGACCCGGCCCGGCTGGGCCGAGGCCGGTCGACACCTGCTGGCCGGACTCGACCTGGCCGTAAGCGACGTCAACGACTCCGGTGGGATCGACGGAAGAGCACTGGAGTTGGTGGTCCGGGACACCGCGGCCGACCCGCAGCGGGCCGCGGCGGCCGTGGACGAACTGGCTCACCTGGGCGTGGCCGCCCTGGCGGGGGAGTACCACAGCGTCGTCGCCCGCGCCGCCGCGGCCAGGGCCGACGCCCTCGGCCTGCCGTTCCTCTGCTCCTCGGCGGTTCTCGACGCGCTGACCGAACAGCCGACGGACCACGTCGCGCGCCTCGCCCCGCCGCAGTCCCGCGGCTGGCAGATCTACGCGGACTTCCTGCTCGGCGCGGGCCGCAGCCGTATCGCCGTGGCGACCGCGCCGAGCGTCTACTGGGCGTCGGGGACCCGCATCCTGCGCGACCACCTCGCTCCGCGCGGTGGCAGCGTCGTAGAACTCGACATGGGCGCGCTCACACCTGCGGCGGTGTGCGATGCGCTCGTCGAGCATCGCGCGACGGCCCTCCTGCTGCTGGTCGGCCACCCGGAACCGGCGGTCTCGATCGTCAAGGCCGTACGCCGCGACGAACGCCTGGCCGACACCTTGATCGGCGCTCCGGCCGGGCAGCCGGAACTGACCGAATGGGCGACGCTGCTGGGCGCCGACGGCGCCGCGGTCCCGTTCCTGCGTTACCTGCCCGAGCGCCTCGGTCCACTGGGCGAACGGGTCGGGGCGGCCCTGCGTGAGCGGCTGGCCGAAGCACCCTCCTTCGTCGCCTTCGAGGGCTACGACACGATCGCCGTCCTCGCGGACGTGTTGCGTACGCACGGCCCGGACGGCACGCGCACCGCCGGCTCCTGGCCGCACGTCGCAGTAGAAGGCACCCGCGGGCCGATCCGCTTCTCCCGCGTCCCGGGCATCAGCGTGTGGCAGTGGGCCGGGGCCCCGGTCCAGGTCGCCGACCGGGACCCGGCCCGACCTGACCGCTTCCGAACCCGTCACGTCCCCGTGCGGACTCCATGACGGCATGAAGGCCGGCCGTCATTCACCTGAGCGTGGTCACGCGAGGGGATCCACGTTCCACGCCTCAGGCGGATCGCTGCCGCAGAAGAAGGTGCCCACGCGTAGAAAACCCAGGCGGGTGGCCGGTCGGAGGGAGCGGGTGTCGGCGGTCCGGGTCACCAGCAGGACCGGCTGGTCGGGCAGTTCGGCGGCGGCACGCAGGGCGGCCGTGGTGCCTTCGAAGGCCGGCCCCGCGCCCTGGCTGCTGTGCCGCAGAAGGTATGCAAGCTCCAGCTCGCAGCCCTCCGCGGTGACGTGTCCGGGCAGGTCGGCCGTGCGTCGGTCGAGCACGTGGGTCCCGAGGAGCCGGTCGGTCTCCTGGTCCGCGACGACGTAGGCACCGGGCTTGCCGGCGACGGTGCCGCGACCCGTCTTCCCGTCCCCCGGCCCGTTCCGCAGCCCCTTCACGCGGCCGGTGCGCCGAACGCCCGTGCTGCGGCGAACATCGCCTCGACGGCCCGCCGCACACTGATCTGACCGTTGCCGGCCACGATGTGCAGGCCGTAGGCGTCCTCCAGCGCCACGAGGTTCAGGGCGGCCGTCGGCGTGTCCAGGGTCAGGCGGAAGGCACCGGTGTCGACGCCGTGCTCCAGCACGGTCCGGTACGTGGCCAACTGCCGTTCGTACATCGACTCGACCAGCGTGGTGTGCAGCGGTGAGGTTCCCGCCACCACGTCGAACTCGTACAGCAGGCGCATCAGCGCGTCGTCGGGACCCGTCGGCAGCCCCGCGCGGATCGTCTCGCCCAGCAGCCGCGCGGGGTCCTCGATGCTCTCCCGCAGCGCGTCCCGCCGGTCGCAGAAGCGTTCCATGCCCGCCCGGTAGGCCTCCCTGAGCAGGGCGTCCAGGTCGTCGTAGTAGTACAGGACGGCCCCTCGGGTCAGCCCCGCCCGGCGGGCCACGTCCGCGAGCGAGAGGGAGCGCAGCCCGGTGCTGGCGGTCGTGTCGATGACCGCCTGGATGAGGTGGGCGCGGCGTTCGTCCTGGTTCTTGGGGCGGGCCATGCCCTTGACAGTAGCCGAGAACCTCATGAGACTCGACCCATTCTTTGACGCCGATGACAAATAACGCGCGCACCGTCTCGGCATGCCTTCGCCACCCCCACGTGGCGTGCCCCCAGAACCGAGGACCCACCATGCTCGACACCCTGATCACCGGCGCTCGTGTGCGCACGTTCGACGACGCCCGGCCCTGGGCCGGCGCCGTCGGCATCACCGGCGGTCGCATCGCCTTCGTCGGCGAGGAGGAGGACGCCCCCGCGGCCCGCGAGCACCGCCGCCTGGACGGCGGCCTCCTCACCCCGGGCATCATCGACAGTCACAACCACCTGCTCCTCGGCTTCGACCCCGACGCCGTCAGCCTCGAAGGCGCCGAAACCCTCGAAGAGGTCCGCCGCCGCATCGCCGAACTCGCCGACGCCCGTCCCGACCTGACCTGGATCTGCGCCGAGAACGCCGTGTACTCCGTGGTCCCCGGCCGCCGCCCCGCCGCCCGTGACCTGGCAGGACTCACCTCCCGCCCCGTCTTCGTCACCACCTACGACCAGCACTCCGTGTGGCTCAACGACGCCGCCGTACGCGCACTCGGCTTGGACGAGGGCGGCGACATCCCCTGGGGCCGCCCGGAGCGGGACGCCGACGGACGCGCGACCGGGTGGGTCACCGACTTCTACACCAGCGCCATGACCACGGCGGGCCTGGCCGGCCTGCAGCGCGACATCCCCATGTACTCGCCCGAGCGGCGCTACCGCAAACTGCTGGGCAGCCTGGAGATGGCCACCGCCGCCGGCATCACCACCGTGGTGGAACCCCAGGTCCCGCTCGCGGAGATCGACCTGTTCCGGCGCGCCCGGGACGAAGGCCGCCTCAGCTCCCGCGTCGTCGCGGCGCTCTTCCACCCCATGGGGTCCGACGGCGCCTTCCGGCAGCGGCTGCGCGCGGCGGCCGACGCCGCCCCGAGCGGCGACCGCCTGGCGTTCGGCCCCGTCAAGCTCTACGCCGACGACGTCATCGAACCCCACAACGCCTGGATGCTCGCGGACTACGCCAACCGCCCCGGACACCGCGGCCACCCCTCCGCGCCCCTCGGCGAACTCACCCAGGTCATCACCGAACTGGACCGCCTCGGCTTCCAGACCCACACCCACGCCACCGGCGACGGCGGCATCCGCCTCGCCCTGGACGCGATCGAACACGCCGCCCGCGCCAACGGCACCCGCGACCGCCGGCACGGCATCGTGCACGTCGAGTGCCTCGCGCCGGAGGACCTGCCGCGCTTCGCCCGGCTCGGCGTCACCGCCGCCATGCAGCCGCGCCACTGCTCCCCGGACCTCGTGGCCGGCACCTGGATGGAGAACATCGGCGAGGCCCGCTGGGACCGCGCCTGGCGACTGCGTTCGCTCATGGCCTCCGGCGCCCACGTGGCCCTCTCCAGCGACTGGCAGGTGGGCGAGATGGACCCCCTCGTCGGGTTCTACTCGGCCCTGACCCGGGCCGGCCTCGACGGCAAGGACGCCTGGACCCCGCAGGAGCGCATCGGACTCGACGACACGTTGCGCGGCTACACCGCCGAGGGCGCCTGGGCCTGGCACCGGGAGGCCGAGTACGGCGTCGTCCGCGTGGGAGCGAAGGCCGACCTCGTCGCCTGGTCCGCCGACCTCTACGCGCTCGAAGCGGACCCGGCGGCCCTGCTGGAGCAGCGCGCCGAGACCACCTGGGTGGGCGGCGAGGTCGTCCACGAGGCCGCGACGGCGCGCACCACCCCCGGCCACCACGGTGCGCTCACCTCCTGCTCCGCCCACGCCGAAGGCGGCCATGCCCATGCCTGACCTCTCTGTCGGCGAGGGCGGCGCACAACTGCGCCGCAGCCTGAAACTGCGCCACATCGTCTTCCTCGGCCTGGCTTTCATGGCCCCGCTCGCGGTGTTCGACACCTTCGGACTGGTCTCCGAGGCGACCGACGGCCACGTGCCGCTCGCCTACCTGGCCGTCCTCGTGGCGGTGGGACTCACCGCGCTCAGCTACGCGCGGATGGCCCGCCGTATCACCTCCGCCGGATCCGTGTACACCTACGCCGGCAAGGCGCTCGGGTCGCCCGTGGGTTTCCTGGTGGGCTGGTCCGCCACGCTGGACTACGTGCTGCTGCCCATGCTCAACGCCCTGCTGGCCGCGATCTACATGGGCGCGGTGCTCCCGGACGTCCCGGCGTGGGTGTGGGTGCTGTCCACCGTCGTGGTGTGCACGGCGCTGAACCTGGTGGGCGTGAAGATGGCCGCCAAGGTGAACGTGGCCCTCGTCGTCATCCAGGCCGGTGTGGCCCTCGCGTTCCTCGTGTTCGCGGTGCGGGCCGTCGTCACCCATGGAGAGTCCTTCGGGACGACCGGTCTGGACCCGGCCACGGTGTCGCTGCCCGACCTGTTCGGCGGTGCGTCGCTGCTGGCGCTCTCCTTCCTGGGGTTCGACGCCGTCTCCACGCTCTCCGAGGAGGCCGAGCGGCCGCGCCGGGACATCCCACGGGCCATCCTGCTCATCGTGGTCGCCGCCGCGGTGTTCTTCCTGGCCGTCACCTACGCCATGCAGACGCTGTTCCCCGACGTGTCGGCCGTGGGTGACATCGTGGGCGCCTCACCGGAGATCGCCAAGTACATCGGCGGTGCCGCGTTCCAGTCGGTGTTCGTGGGCGGTTACCTCACGGCGGTGCTCGGCTGCGGTCTGACCCAGCAGATGAGTGCGGCACGGCTGCTCTTCGCCATGGGACGCGACGGCATGCTGCCGCGCGCGGTCTTCGGACGACTCGACCCGCGCACCGGCGTCCCCGCCCTCAACGTGCTCCTGGTGGGCCTCGTCGCCGCCTCCGCCGTCTTCCTCGACCTCGGCAGCGCGGCCTCACTGATCAACTTCGGCGCCTACGTCGCCTTCGCCGCGGTGAACCTGGCGGTGATCGGCTTCTGGGTACGCGACCGGCGCGCGGGGCGGGCGGAGGCCCGGGGCCCCGTCGCGGCCGTGCTGCAGGTGCTGCTGCCGGCCCTCGGGTTCCTCGTGAACGTGGCCCTGTGGATCAGCCTTGACACCCCGGCCAAGGTGGTGGGCGTCGTCTGGGCGCTGGCGGGTGTGACCGTCCTCGCCTTCCGAACGAGCGGATTCCGCAGGCCGGCGCGGACGCTGAACTTGGAGGAGTGAGCGGGGCGCCCGGAACAACATACGGGGCCGCCCCGGGGGAGGCGGCTCCCCGGACACCCCGGACATCCCCGTCCCGGATCTACGGGCCCGCCTCCGTCAGAAGCCTGAGGGCGCGCCCCGTCCGGACGCTCGGCCCGCACGCTCGGAATCTACGGGCCCATCTGCCTGAGACCCATGAGGCCGCCCGCACGGATCCAACGGGACCGCCCGCTCGGAGCGTACATCCGCTCGGAGCCTACGGTCCGCCCCCGCCTGGGCCGACGGGCCCGCCCGAGCCTGCGGCCCACCGTCGGCGAGTCGGGCGAGCCGAAGGTGGTCGCCCTGGCGGCGATGGGGGAGGAGATCGAGGCGGTGGCGACCCGCGACGAGCAGGCGGCGGCGATCGCTGCGATGTCCGAGCTGACGCCGCCACCGGCCCCGGCCGGCCCCGCGGCATTTGCCGCACACAGTTGTAACGACTATCGGTACGACCAGAACCGAGGGACGGGGGAGGTGGAGTCCGACGTGAGTGCCAACAGCAGACTGACCATCGCGGCGCACGCCCTGACGTGGATCGGGCTGTATCAGCGGCGTGGCCACGAGGTCGCCACCTCCGAGCAGGTCGCGACGAGCGTCAACACCAACGCGGTGGTGATCCGCCGCCTGCTGGCCCAGCTGAGCAAGGCGGGCCTGGCCGACTCACGGCGGGGGGCGGGGGCGGGCTGGATGCTCGCGCGGGACCTGGCGGCGATCACCCTGCTCGACGTCTACCAGGCGATCGAGCCGGGACCTCTCTTCGCCCTGCATCGCGCCACCCCGGACCCCGAGTGCGTCGTGGGCCACGGCATCGGGCCGGCGATGTCCGCCGTGTACGACGACGTGGAGGCGGCCCTGCGCGGGGAGCTGGCCAAGACCACGCTGGAAGACGTGCTGCGGGACGTCCTGAAAGCCGCCTGACCTCGGACCGCCGACCCCCCGCTCGGCCGCGTCGGCCGGCCCGACGAGGTCGCCGCCACCGCCCTCTACCTGGCCGGTGACCAAAGCACCTTCACCATCGGCGCGGAACTGTTCGTCGACGGCGGCGCCACGCGGCTCTAGGGTCGATCAGGAGGGCCCTGGATGCCGAACGGTGCGGCGTAATGGACCGTGCCGCTGGGCAGTGGGTGGTCGGCGTCGAGGGTGAGGGCCATCATGGCCTCGTCCGGGACGTCGATGCCGAGTCCGATGCCGTGCTCGGAAGCGCGGGTGAAGCCGAACCGCGGGTAGTACGCCGGGTGTCCGAGGACGGTGACGAAGTGCTCGCCCAGTTCCTCGGCGGCCCGCAGCGAGGCGCGGATCGCCGCGGAGCCGGCGCCGGTCCTCTGGTGTTCGGGCCGGACGGCGACGGGACCCAGGCACAGGGCCGGGATGTCGCCGATGTGGCAGCGGGTCAGCAGCGCGTGGCCGACGAGCCTGCCGTCGTGGCCTGCGGCGACTACGGACAGTCCGTTGATCCATGAGGGGTCGGCGCGCAGGGCGTCGACGAGGTCGGCCTCGGCAGGAGTGCCGAACGCGGCGAGGCTGATGTCGCGGATGGTGGAGATGTCGGCGCTGGTCTCAGCGCGCGTGATCCAGTCGATGCTCACGATGGATGGAGATCCGTTTCCTGGTCGGTTCGTATCGGTGTCGCCCCGCGAGCTCACGCTCCCGGCGAGGCGAATTCGGACGAGGTCAGGCCACGGCCCGGGACGTGAGGGTGGTCCGGGCAGAGCACAGGGCAGTGGCCTTGAGCGCGGTCATCGACCTCACCCCCCGACTTTCTCGATCCGGTTGGGACACGAACGCCGAACACCATAGCGCAATGACTCATCCAGGGCGCCGACCGGCGTGGAGCGGTCGACGGGGCTGCGGCGCCGTGGGGCCCGCGGGCCCGCGGGGCCGCCAGAACCTACACGGCGACGGTAAAAATCGACGTTGTGTAGAGTTTTTTCCAAGGGGGGCGCTCCAGCTCCCTTCGAGTACTCCCTGGAGGAGCAGTGCAGAAGCAGAACTGGCTCATCACCGGCGTCAGCACGGGCCTCGGACGTGCCTTCGCCGAGGCCGCCCTGGCCGCAGGTCACACCGTCGTCGGCACCGTCCGCTCCGAAGAGGACCTGCGGGCCTTCGAAGAACTCAGGCCCGGTGACGCGCACGGCCGCATCCTGGACGTGACCGACGGTGACGCCGTCTCGCATGTGGTCGCGGAGGTGGAGCGGAGCGTCGGCCCCCTGGACGTCGTCGTCGCCAACGCCGGCTACGGCCTGGAGGGCACCTTCGAGGAAACCCCGCTGGCCGAGGTGCGGCGGCAGTTCGAGGTCAACGTGTTCGGGGCGGTGGCCACCCTCCAGGCGGCGCTGCCCCACATGCGCCGGCGCCGCCGCGGACACCTGATGGCCGTCACCTCCATGGGCGGGCTCATGGCCGTGCCCGGCATGTCCGCCTACTGCGGCAGCAAGTTCGCCCTGGAGGGCATCCTGGAGGCGCTGGGCAAGGAGGTCGCACAGTTCGGGATCCACGTGACGGCGATCGAGCCCGGCTCCTTCCGCACCGACTGGGCCGGACGGTCCATGACACGTGCCGCGCGGTCCGTCGACGACTACGACGAGCTGTTCGCCCCCATCCGCGCAGCGCGGCAGAAGGCCAGCGGGAACCAGCTGGGCGATCCGGCCAAGGCCGGGGACGCCGTCGTGCACATCGCGTCGGTCGACCAGCCGCCGGCCCACCTCGTCCTGGGCTCGGACGCGCTGCGGCTGGTCACCGCCGCACGCACGGCCGTGGACGAGGACATCCGCGCGTGGGAGACGCTCTCCCGTACGACCGACTTCCCCGAGGGGGCCCAGCTCTGATGCCGGGCCACCACCCCGCGCGGAGCCGTCGCGCCGCCGAACGCAAGGGCGATGTCCGGGAGCGGGCCATCCTGGACACCTGCGAAGCCCTGCTGGCGCAGAAGGGCTACGACGCCATGACCGTAGGCGACCTCGCCCAGGGCGCCGGCATCACGCGCGGCGCCCTGTACTTCTACTTCGGTTCCAAGCAGGAAGTGGTCACGGCGCTCGTGGCCCGGACCGTCGAGCACCTGTGGGAGCGGTCCCGGGCCACCGCGCAGGCCGACGAGCCGCGCCAGGCCATCGCAGAGGCGATGCGGCGCACGGTCGAGCTGTGGAACGAGCACGGCCTGGTCATGCGTACGGCGATCGACCTGTCGTTGACCGTGCCGGAGATCGGTGAGTTGTGGAGTCATACGGCTGACTTGTTCATCACGGCCATCACCGCCGTCCTGGAACGAGCCGGCGTGCGGGCCGGCACCGGAGCGGAGCAAGCTCCGGCGATGGCACGCGCCCTGTGCTGGATGATCGAGCGGACCTTCTACCACGCCTCGCAAGTCTCCCGCGAGGAGCTGCAAAAGGCATCTTCGACCTGCGAACACATCTGGCTGACCAGCGCCGGTCTGACCGCCTGACGCATCTGGCACGGACGGTGAAGTCCAGGAACCGAGCTGGGACTTCCAGCCGTTCGCCGCTCCGCGATCGACCGAAAGCAGCGTGCGGGCGGAGGCGGGCTTGCGGGGAGTGAGGCGCCTGTAGTGGGCTGTCGGGCATGAGAAGGAGAAGCATCGCGGCGCTGGCCGCGGCCCTGACGATGGCGCCCCTCCTGGCGGCGGGCGCGCAGGGACAGCGGGCGGAAGCCGCCGAACCGGGCGGCGGCGCCGCACCGCCCTCCCTGGACGCACCGCCGGCCCTCGCCGCCTCGCTGTTCCACGAAGCCCCGCCCTCCGCCGACGCACCGTCACCCGGCCAGGCCCCACGCGTCGAGGGAGTCGATCTCGACACGGTGACCATCCCCGAATTACAGGTACGCATGCGGCACGGGTCGTTGACCTCGACGGCGTTGACCCGGGCGTACCTGCGCCGGATCAAGGCCGTCGATCCGAAGATCGACGCCGTACTGCGGACCAGCCCGACGGCCCTGCGGCAGGCGGCTGCCAGCGACGTGCGGCACCGCCGGGGCACAACCCGCGGGCCGCTCGACGGCATCCCCGTCCTGCTCAAGGACAACGTGAACACCCGCGACATGCCGACCACGGCGGGCTCGCTCGCGCTGGCCGGGAAGCCGCCGGGCGCGGACGCGGTCCTCGTCCAGAGGCTGCGGGCGGCGGGCGCGGTGATCCTCGGCAAGACCAACATGTCCGAGTGGGCCAACTTCCGTGCGGCGAAACCCACGTCGGGCTGGTCGGCAGTGGGCGGCCAGACCCACAACCCCTACGTTCTGGACCGCAACCCCTGCGGCTCGTCCTCGGGGTCGGCCGCCGCCCTCGCCGCGTCGCTGGCCCAGGTGGCGATCGGCACCGAGACGGACGGCTCCATCGTGTGCCCGGCCGGGATGAACGGGGTGGTCGGTCACAAGCCGAGCCTCGGCCTGGTCAGCCAGAAGGGCGTCGTCCCGATCTCCGCGGAGCAGGACACGGCGGGCCCCATGGCCCGCAACGTCACCGACGTCGCGCTCACCCTCTCCGTGCTCTCCGGGCTCTCCGGGAATTCACGTCCCTCCGGGATTTCCGCACCCTCAGGGACTTCCGGACCCTCCGGCCGCGACACCGCCCCTGCCGCGCGCACCGCGGACGCCGCCCGCCTCACGGACGCGGCACTGCGTCCCGCCGCGCTGCGCGGCAAGCGGATCGGTCTGTGGCGGCTGCCCTCGCTCGGCGCGGACGTGGACGCCCTGATGACCCGGACGGCGGCGCGGCTGCGCGCCGCGGGTGCGCAGGTCGTCGAGGTGACCCCGCCTTACCAGGACCGCCTCGCCGAACTCGAGTTCCCGGCGCTGCTGAGCGAGTTCCACCGGGACGTCGACGCCTACCTCGCCACCCGCCAGGGACCGCGGGACCTGGCCGGGCTGATCGATTTCAACCGTACGCACGCGGCAGAGCGGACCTGTTTCGCGGGCCAGGAACTCTTCGAGCAGGCGCTGGCCGCGCCGGCGACCACGGACCCGGGGTACCGGGCCATGCGTGCCGAACTGAAGGACCTCTCCCGGCGTTCCATCGACGAGACCCTGGCCGCCCACCACCTGGACGCGATCGCGTCCCCGACGAACCCGCCCGCGTGGACGACCGACTGCGCGCGCGGTGACAACGACGTGATCCCGTCCTCCACGCCGGCCGCCGTCGCCGGCTACCCGTCCCTGTCCGTGCCTGCCGGGTTCGTGGGCGAACTGCCGGTCGGCCTGCTCCTGATGAGCGGTGATCACCGGGACGCCGAACTGCTGTCGCTGGGGGCGGCCGTGGAGCACCGCCTGGACGCCCGCCGGGCGCCCCGCTACCTGCCCACGTCCCCGCCCGCCGTCTCCCGCTCCCACTGAGCCGCGCCCGCCGAGGCCGCGCCCGGTCACCGACACCGGGCGTCGGCCACGGCGCGGCCCCCGCCGCACACGGAACCAGTCCGGGCACGCGTATACCCTGCCGCCCCCGACTCGGGGGTTTTCCCCATGGCAGGCGGCTCCGTCGCTGCGTAGGATCGCGGGGACCGATCACCGGCCATCGGTCCCCGGTCACCGACCCCTGGGCACCGTTGGCCGGTCACGGGCACTGATCATCGATCCGATTCGCTCCGTACGGGGGATTCCATGCGACGCCGACCGGCTTACGCCGTCACAGCAGTGGCCTTGGCCGCGACAGCGGCCGGCGGGCTCTCCGCCTGCTCGGTCATCGAACAGAAGAGTTTCGAGGACGATGCCAAGGTGTCCCAGAAGGTCACCTCGGTCCGTCTCGACACCAGCGACGGAACGGTCGAGGTGGGCACTTCGGCGGACGTCTCCGCCGTCTCGGTGCACCGCAAGGTCAGCTACCGGGGCGACAAACCGGGCGGCACGTCCTTCCGGGTCGACAACGGCGTCCTGACCCTGTCCAGCTGCGGCAAGAACTGCGGCATCGACTACGCCGTGACCGTGCCCGCCGGGCTCCCGGTGAGCGGGGGCACGTCCAACGGCGGCGTCACCCTCACCGGCGTGGGCGCGATCGACGTGCACACGAGCAACGGCCGGATCACGGTGGACGGCGCGACCGGACCGGTGAAGCTGCGCACGTCCAACGGCGGCGTCCGCGTCAAGGACGTCAAGGGAGGCGGCATCGACACGCAGACCTCCAACGGCGAGGTGTCGATCGGGACGGCCACCCCGCAGAACATCAAGGCCCGTACGACGAACGGCGGCCTCGTCGTCACCGTGCCGGCCGCCAAGTACCAGGTCTCGGCGGACAGTTCCAACGGCCATCGGGAAGTGGCGTTCGAGAACGACCCTTCGGGAACGTACCGCCTCGACCTGTCGACGACCAACGGCGACCTGACGGTGAAGCGGGCAGGTTAGCCGGTCCCGGGGGGCGGACCGAGCCTCTGGAAATCCTCAAGTGGCTTGCCGCGGGGCGTGTGCGACCGGCACGGTGATGCGCATGGCAGCACTCGCGGGACTGAACAAGAAGCACGACTACGTGCTGGTCATCCGGGACGCCGACGTGGTCGCGGCGGCCCTGCGGCAGGCGCTGGCCGAGGCGTCCGCCGAGGAGCGCCCGGGCCTGGAACGAGCCGCAGCGCTCGTCCGGTCCACCGCCGCCGCCACCGAGAGCGCGCTGCGCGCCGACTGGGTGCGCTCCCGGCTGGCCGAGGCCGGCTTCACCGGCGACCTCGCGTCCATGGCCGCGCTGAAGGCGCTGCGGCGGGCGGAGCCGCAGCTGAGCCTGGTCGCGGCGGTGCGTCTGCAGAAGGAGGCCCTGGGGCACCCGGAGTGAACAGGGCCCGCCCCCGGACTACAGCAGGGCCTCCTGCGGGGAGTCGGCGACCAGGCGGGCCAGCGCGCGCTCGTCCGTCTCGGAGGCGGGCATGAACACCACCAGATGCTGGTCGGGCGCCTCCGCCACGTCCAGCTTGGTGTAGTTCAGGTCGAGCCGCCCGGCCGCCGGGTGGCTGAAGCGTTTCATGGTCGGCCTGAACGCCCGCACGGGATGCTCGGACCACAGGGCGCGGAACTGGCTGCTCGACCTGGTCAGGGTGTCGATGAGCGCGGTGGTCCGCGGATCGTCGGGGTGCTGGCCGACGGCGATGCGGAACTGGCCGAGGATGTCGCGCACCTCGTGCTGCCAGTCGACCAGCAGCGACTGCATCTGCGGGCGGGTGAACAGCAGCCAGATGCTGTTGCGTTCCTCCTGCGGCAGCTGCTCGAGGCCGCCCACCAGGGAGGCGTAGGCCCGGTTGGCGGCCAGCACGTCCCAGCAGTCGTTGATGACGTGCGCCGGGTTCGGGTCGAGGGTCTCCACCAGCTTGCGCAGGGTCGGGTTCACCGCCGCCGGCCGCGCCGGCTCGGTGGGCAGCGCCGTCTCCGCCAGGGTGAACAGGTGCCGCCGCTCGGCCGGGGTCAGCTGGAGCGTCTGGGCGAGGGCTTCGAGGACCTGCCGGCTCACCCGGATGTCCCGGCCCTGCTCCAGCCACGTGTACCAGGTCAGGCTCACCCCGGAGAGCTGGGCGACCTCCTCGCGGCGCAGTCCCGGGGTGCGGCGCCGCGGTCCCGGGCTCAGTCCGAGCCGCTCGGGGGAGAGCGACTCCCGCCGGGACCTGAGGAACGCCGCCAGAAGCTCTCGCTGCATGCCGGCCATCCAAGCATCCCCTTCCGGGCCATGTCCTGGTGGTCATTACACCAGCATGATTGGCCCTCTGTACCCCCTTCGCGCGAAGCCGCACTCTTCTTGTGTGACCACCAAATCGACCACCACGGGAACGAACAGCCCCGCCGCGGCGCAGCCGGCCGCACCCGCCTGGGGAAGGCCCGTCGCCGTCCTCGCCCTCGGCTCCTTCGCCATGGGCACGGACTCCTTCGTCCTGGCCGGCATCCTGCCCCAGATCGCCGGCGGCCTGCACGTCTCCACCGGCGAGGCCGGGCAGACCATCACCGCGTTCGCCCTGACCTACGGCCTGGCGGCGCCCTTCCTGGCCGTACTGACCAGCCGGCTGCCCCGCAAGCCCCTGCTCGCCGTCGCGCTCGCCCTGTTCGTCCTCGCCAACCTCGCCTCCGCCGCCGCCCCGAACCTGCCGCTGCTGCTGGTGGCGCGGGTCGTCGCGGGCCTGGGAGCGGCCCTGTACACGCCCAACGCCTCCGCCGCGGCGGCGGCGCTCGCCGGGCCCGCGGCGCGCGGACGCGCCCTCTCGGTGATCCTCGGCGGCCTGACCGTCGGCACCGTCTTCGGTGTGCCCGTCGGCACGGCCATCGGCCAGCACGTGTCCTGGGAGGCCAGCCTCGTCTTCGTCGCCGGCGTCGGCGCGCTCGCGCTGCTCGGTGTGCTGCTGGTGCTGCCCGGTCTGCCGATCCCGCCGTCCATCCCGCTCGCGCAGCGGTTCGCCGTCCTGGCCAACCGCCGGGTCGTGGTGATGGTCGTCTTCATGCTCCTGGCCAGCGGCGCCAGCATCATGGTCTACACCTACACCGCGACCGTGCTCGCCCAGATCGCTGGCATCCACGGCACCGCACTCGCGGCCGCGCTGCTCGCCTGGGGCTTCGGCGGCATCTTCGGTTCCTTCGGCAGCGGCTTCCTCACCGACCGGCTGGGCGCGGCCCGCACCCTCACCTGCGCCGTCGCCCTGCTCATCGTCACGCTCGCCCTGCTGACGGTGTGCACCTCGCTGGTGCCCGTCATCATCGTCATGGCGCTCAACGGCGCCGCGGGCTGGGCCGTGGCCACCCCGAACAACCACCGGCTGACCGAGCTGGTGCCGACGCTGCCCAGTGTCGTCATCTCCTTCAACTCCTCCGGCATCTACCTCGGCCAGGCCCTCGGAGCGGCCCTCGGCGGCATCCTCGTCGACCACGACATCACCGCACGCGCCCTGTGCCTGACCGGCGTCGGCATCGCCGTGGTGGCCGGCGTCGTGCACGCCCTGATCCCCCGCCCGGCCACCGAACCCGGCAACTGACGCCCCCGGGCGGGCATACGACACCAGGGCCTCTTGCCACTCGCCGGACTCGATGTCCGCGAGCTGTCAAGAGGCCCTGGTGTCATGCGGCGGGCCGGCCGGCGGGCAGGGCGCCCGCCGGCCGACAGCCGTTGCTAGGAAGGGCTGTTGTAGCGCTCGATCATGTGGGCGCGGCTGAAGGTCCAGTTGCCCTTCGCCGCCGACCAGCTGCCGGCCGGGGCGTTGAGGGTGCCGTCGGCCTTCGCGGTCCAGGTGATGGTCTTCACGCTGCCGTCGGAGTAGCCGTAGAACGTGGCCAGGTCGTCACGGCCGTCTCCGTTGAAGTCACCGGTCACGAGCTGCATGTTCTCGCGGTAGTAGTTGCCGGCCGGGGTGGTCCACAGCTCCGTGCGGTTGCCGAACACACCGTTGGGGCCGCTGGGGGAGAACCCGATCAGCTTGTCGCTGCCGTCGGCGTAGTCGTACCAGGCGGCGACGTTGTCACGGCCGTCGCCGTCGAAGTCGCCGGAGACGAGGGTGGCGCGGGCGAACTCCCAGCCGGTGGGCGAGTTCCAGCCGGCCACCGGATCCGCGAAGCCGCCGTCGGGCTTGGCCGGGAAGGTGAAGAGCTTGACCTCGCCGGTGGCGTAGCCGTAGAGCGCGGCGAGGTCGTCGCGGCCGTCGCCGTTGTAGTCACCGGTGGTGAACTTCATGTGGGTGACGTCCCAGTTGCCGCTGGCGCGGTCGAAGGAGGTGAAGGGGCTGGCGAAGCCGCCGTCGGGCCGGGCGAGGAAGGTGTGCAGCGTGTCGTGGCCGTCGGCGTAGTCGTACCAGACGGAGACGTCGTCGCGGCCGTCACCGTTGAAGTCGCCCGCGTTCACGGTCATCCGCGAGAACGTCCAGCCGGTGGCGGCGCTCCAGGAGCGCTGCGGGCCGGAGAAGGTGCCGTCGCCCTTGCCGAGCCAGGTGATCAGGGCGACCTCGCCCGTGGAGTAGCCGTAGAAGGTGGCCACGTCCGCGATGCCGTCGCCGTTGAAGTCACCGGTGAAGCGCTTCATGTTCTCGGCGTAGTAGTTGCCCGCTGCGGTGGACCAGCCCTCGGCCGGGCTGTTGAAGCCGCCGTCCGCCTTCGCCGGGAAGGTGTGCACCGTGTCGTGACCGTCGGCGTAGTCGTACCAGTCGGCCATGTCGCTGCGGCCGTCGCCGTTGTAGTCGTGACGGACCGTCGTGCCCGCGGCCCACTGCGCCTCGCCCTTGGCGTTGCGCAGGACGAGGTTGCCGCGGTCCTGGAGGACGAGCGAGCCGCCGGCGGCACTGGTGCCGGTGTGCCACAGGACGGTGGTCCCGTCGCTGTCGACCACGGCCAGGTCGCCGTTCGCGTCCAGCCGCGCACGGGCGCCCGGGTGGCCGCCGGTCTTCGTCGACCACCGGGTCTGGCCCGAGTCGGAGGCGACGACCAGGTTGCCGTCGTCCTGCATGGTCAGACGTGCGGAGTTGGACGTCAGGGTGTCCCCGGGCAGCAGGACGCCGCCGGAGGCGAGGACGTTGCCGCGGGCCACGTCGTCCAGGCGGGTGGAGACGGCGCCGTTGCGGGTCTCGGCCGGGTCGGTGCCGAAGCAACCCCCCTGCCAGGACTGGCTGCTGACGGCGACCAGTTCCGTCTTCCCGTCCTTCTGGCGTACGACGGGGCCGCCCGCGTCACCGGCGCAGACGGCGTCCGCAGCGGTCTTGCCGTGCAGGGCGAGCGTGCCGCCGTTCACCGAGTCGACGCTGAAGGTCCCGGTGTGCAGCTTGAGCGGCGCCCACTCGTCCTTGGTCCGGCCGAACCCGGCCACCGTGACCTCGTCACCGGCGGCCGGCGGCGTCGAGGCGAGCGCCACCGGGGTGATGCCGGTGGCGGGCGAGGAGAGCCGCGCCAGGACCAGGTCGCGGTCGCTGCGCGGAACCAGCTCGACGACCTCACGGACCTGACCGGCGGCGCTCGTCAGGTCCGTGCGGCCTATGGTGGCCGTCGTCTTCAACTTCGGCTTGCCCGCGGGCACCTGGGCGGCACCGTCGTCGGCGAAGCAGTGCGCGGACGCGGCCAGCCACTGCGGGGCCACCAGCGCCGCCGAGCACGCACGTTGCCCGTCGCCGATGTCCAGGCGCGCGGCGAAGGCGAACCCGTTGTCGGTGACGGCGGGGCCGGTGACGGCGTGTGCCTCCGACACGGTCAGGCAGCCGGCCGCGAGGACCGCGGCGGCCAGCAGGCCGGCGCTCCTCGCGGAGGTTGAGCGGGGTCTTGACACGATGAACCTCTCCCGTTGGGGTCGCAGTGCGCGGGCGGCCCGGCCAGGGCACCGGAGCAGGCTGGTGGGACCGGCCGCGCGAGAAGGCGGATGACGACGGCGGACCTGCCCTGAAGCACCTCGGCGGGGCTCAACGCAGGCGCATGTGTCAGCCGGTGGCGCTGAGTTCGGCGAGGTCGGGGCGCCGCCCGGAGCCGCGGGCATCGCCGGCGGCCCGGCCGGTGGCCTTCGGACACTCCGTCAGAACGCAGGTGGAGCCGGGCAGCAGCGCCCCAGAGGCACGACCTGTCGCCATGTGATTCCTTTCTCGGATCCGAGAGGGAGCGGAGTGCGGACACCGCGAGACGCAAGGGCCTCGCCGGGCGAAAGTAAAGCACATGGGGAAATCCCGTGAAGGTGACTCAACCCCTTTCACCAGCGAAGACATGACCGTACGGTTCCCCGCGCCGCGACCTGCGCACCGCAGGGAGCACACCGGCCGGGCCGGCACCGCCGAACCTGCGCTCCGCATGCATGGCCGGCCGCGCGCCGGGAAAGGACGGACCGAATACACGAGCAGGAGAAGGACCCCGGTGCGCTGGTGTCCTCGCAGGAGATCGTTCGCTGCACCGGGCGGGGCCGTTGCGCGCAGCGGTCGGCTCAGTGACGCCCTGGTCCGCGATGTCCCGCTCACCCCCGCAGGGCCGGCGCGCCCGCTGACGGGAAGACGCCCGGCGCGTGGGGCCGCCCGGACCGGGGCTCCGGCACGGGGTGGCCGTACTCCGCCCGGTCTCCGTGCGGCGGGCCGGCGACGACCGCACCCACTGCCGCACGGTCGGCAGCCCGCGTGCCGGACGGGCTCGGGCCCGAGGGCCGCCGCAGGTCAGCTCATCAGCAGTGCCGCGTCCCAGCCGGGCGGGTCGGCGGGGCGAGGCGGCTCGGCGTAGGAGGCCAGGGCGAGGGCGACGCCGGTGGCGCCGTCGAGCAGGGCGCAACTGTCCAGGTGCGTCAGGGGCGTGGTGCCCTGGACGGGACGCCGGTAGCCGAAGGCGGCGTCGGGAGAGTAGGCGGCCAGGAGCGCCTCGGCCAGGCGGTCGGCGCCGTTCCACAGGGCCGGGTCGTCGGTCGCGGCGGCCATCAGCGTGGTGGCGTGCAGGATGCCGGCCAGTCCGTGGCACAGGCCGGGGTCCTGGTCGGCGGCGAGTTCCTCGGGTGACCTGCGCAGCAGGCCCCGTAGCGCGCGTGCCGCCGTCCGGGTCACGGCCGGGTCGGCGAGGGCCCGGCCGGCCAGGTGCAGGGCCCCGGCGACGCCGGAGGTGCCGTAGCACCAGCCGGGCCGGATCCGGGCGGGGTGCGCGGGCCCGGCGGCGGGGGCAGGTGGCCGTCCGGCTCGGCCGGCGGTCTGCTCCTCGTAGGAGATCCGTCCCGGCCACGCCGGTTCGCCCTCGGGGCCGCGGTGGGTGTGCTGGGCGAGCCAGTCGACCACGCGCCGGATCGCGTCCGCGTCACCCGGCACTCCGTACCCGGCCAGTCTGGCCAGGGACAGCAGCGTCAGGGGGCCGCAGATGCCGTGTGCCGCACCAGTGTTGAAATCCCCGCGGGGGAAGGTCTCCCGGTCGCGCGGCACCAGGTAGTGCTCCGGGGCGCACCACCAGCCGGGGACCGTTATGCCGTCCACCTCGGCCGGCCGGGTCAGTTCGACCAGGCGGGTCAGGACGCCGGCCAGGACATGGGAGGCCCGGGCATGGCCGGTGGCGGCGGACAGGAGCAGGATCCGGCCGTGCCGGGACAGCCCGGTGATCGCGTCGTAGTGGTGGTACGCCGGTCCGCCGGGTCGTCGGTCGACGGGTGCCCGCAGCCGGGACGTGCGCGAGGCGAGGGCCGCGGTGTGCGCGTCCATGGCCTGGGCGGGCAGCTTTCCGCCCGCACCCGTGTGCCGCAGGTACAGCAGGGCGGGCAGGACGAGGTCGCCCGCCGAGGCGGCCCCGGCGCCCGGGCAGGCCGTGGCCGCCGCCACGAGGTGGGCGCGGGCGGCCACGAGCGCGGCCGGGTCGTGCCGGGCGCAGCGCAGTTGCAGCAGGGCGACCCCGCTGTGACCGAGGAGGACCGAGGAGCCCTGCCAGGCGGGGAGCATCAGGTCCGCGGGCAGCGCGGCGAGACCCGCGCGGGTGCGGGCCGCGGCGTGGAGGGGGTCGCTCAGGGCGCGGGCGACCCGGTGCGCGGTGTCGAGTGCCGCTTCCCCGAGGTGGCGGCTGGGGCGGGACGGTGTCATCGGCCGTGCCGGGTCCGGTCGAGGCGCAGGCGCAGTCCTTCGCGGGCCGTGGCGTGTGCGAGCAGGTCCGCGTCGCGGTCGGTGCCGAGGAGGCGGTTGCAGTGCAGGTGGGCCAGGCTGAGGGCGACGGACGCCCGGCTCTCGGGGGCGAGCGCCGCCCGCAGTGCGGCGGAACGGCCGCTCCACGGCGTCGGCGCGTGCGGGGTACCGGTCGGCGTGAGGGCGGATGCCACGGCCTCCTTGCGGGTCCGGGAGACGCCGGAGCGGCGGGCGAGGATCTCCGGGCCGCTCAGCCAGTCCAGTGCCTCCTGCGGGGTGCCCAGGGAGGTGAGGATGTGGAGGATGCCCGGGGCGGCGTCGGATCCGGCGTCCGCCGTGGCGAGTTGGCCGAGTACGGCCGCGCTGTCCGCCGCGAAGACCCGCTCCGCCTCCGTGAGGGCGCGCGGACCGCCGTAGCGTTCGGTCTCGGGGTCGTACGTGTCGAGGACGAGGCGGTCCATGAGCCCGGCCTCGCGCAGGCTCCCGGCCCAGGTGCGCAGCGCAGGCAGGAAGGCCGGCCACAGGCCTTGAGGTGTGCCGTGGACCCGCAGGCGCAGGTGCGGGTCCGGGTCGGCGTAGCGGAGGAAGAACCACCGGTCGGCGCCGGCCTCGTCGAGCAGGTCCGGTCGCAGCAGCGCGGGCAGGTGCCGGGTGAGGGCGTGTCGCTGGAGGGCGAAAGGCACGTACAGCTTGGCGTACAGCCATTCCCCGTCCGGCAGTTCGGCGCGCCGCCCGGCCGGGGGGTGCGGGAAGCGGCGGGTGGGCGGCGGGGCGGATGACGTCGTCGCGGGACGGGGCTGCGGACGGGGCGGGCGGGCGAACAGCGGCAGGGTCAGCTCGGCCGCGTGCGCTCCGCTCGGGCCCTGGAGCCAGCGGCAGCCGTCGGGGCCGCCGTACCACTCGGTCATCGGCGCCGGTGCGGGCCGCCGCAGCTCCTCGTGCAGCAGGAGCAGGTGCAGCGGGTCGTCGAGGTCCACGGTCAGGCGGTGGTCGGCGCGGGTGAGCCGCAGGTGGCGGGGGACGCGCCACTGCTCGCGCCAGCGGGCGACCTCGCGGTGCCAGCGGACGCCGGTGCCCTCGTCGCGGCGGGCGCTCTCGCGCAGCGCCCGGTCCGGCAGCCAGCGCGCCGGGCACAGCACGGTCCGTCCGTGGCGGACGCGCGGCAGGGCCGGAGCCTGCGCCCAGGGACCCCAGTCCCAGGGGGCGCACCAGCCGCGACCCTCGTGGCCGAGGTCCAGCAGGAAGCGGGCCGTGGCGGGTACGTGGCCGGAGGCAGGGTTGAGCATCGAGTACGAGACCGGCCGTACGAGGGTGCCGGTCGGCGTGTGGACCAGGCGGAGGCGGTCGCCGTCGGCGTACACGGCCAGATCCTCCAGCCGCAGGTCGGTGACGTGGGCCGCGGCCGGGCCGACGCCGAGGGGGATACGGTGCGGCAGCCACTGGGGTACGGCGGTGACGTTGCCGGAACGTACGACACGGGGGCGGTAGGCCACGACCGCCGGTGTCTCGGGCACGGGCTCCTGGGAGCTGGTCGTCGCCTCGCCGCGCAGGACGGTGTGCCGGACGGCCGGCTCCCCGTCGCCCAGGGCGGGGACGAAGCGGCCGGAGGTGGCGCCGGCCCGGGGGGAGCCCAGATGGGCGCCGAGCACGAGCGCGAACCGGCCCGCGCACAGTTCGTCCCATCCGGTGGCCGCGATCTCGGCGCCCAACTCCATGGAGGGCGGCGGCTGGTGGGGCCGGTCGGGGGCGAGGGCGGTGACAGTGGCGTCGTCGAGCAGGATGTCGTCGGACTCGGAGCGGGCGGCTCCCAGCAGGAGTTCACCGAGAAGTCCGTCCCGCGCGGTTCCGTTCCGGTCGCCCCCGTCGCGGGCGGCCGGTTGGGGAATCTCGGTGCCCGCGCCCGTCCGGTAGGCGGCGGGCAGGCCGAGTCCGCGTGCCTCGACGAGGAGTTCGCGCACCGGCACGGCCCGGTCGGTGCCGTACAGCTCCAGGAAATCCCGGTGGTAGGGGCGCAGAGCGGCCATGCCGGGCGGGTTGCGGGTGAGCCGCCACAGGGGGGTCGCCGCACGTTCGGCCTCCTCTCCCACCACGGTCGGCAGCACGAGCCGCGCGTCGAAGGCGAGGTCGCGCTGGATCAGGTGGCCGGACGGTGCCAGTGCGCGCATGCGGTCGGTCACCTCGGCCGCCCGCGCGCCGTGTTCGGTGAGCGGCGCGGTGTCCAGTGCGCGCAGCGCGGTACGCACACCGGCCAGGGCCTCGGCGTGGGGGTGGCCGGATCCGTCGAGCCGTTCCACGAGGTGGTCGAGCGGGGTGAGGCAGTCGGGCGGCGGAACCAGGTCGCAGAGCAGGAAACGCCCCGCCACGAGCCGGCCGAGGACCTGGCCGATCTCCTCGCGTGTGGCCCCCGGGAAGTCTTCGTGGAGCCGCCGCACGAGGGCGGGGAAGGCGAGGGGCGCGGCGGCGAGGTGCAGGGCGCTGCCGACGAGCCGGGTGTGGCGCGCGGAGTGGGCGCGGCGCCGGGTGCCGTCCGCGTCGTGGTGGTCGACGAGGACGACCCGGCCGTCGCGGACGACGTGCAGGGGGTTGGTGACCAGCCGCGACCGGGCGACGGGGCCGGGGGAGTCGAGCAGGCCGTCCAGGACGGTGTCGAGCCAGGTGGCGTCGGGCCGGCTGACGGCGTGGTGCGCGGTGCCGACCGCCTGGTGGGGGGCCGGTCCGAGGGAGGCGGGTGCCACACCGGCGAACAGGCCGAAAGGCGTGGGGCGATGGGTCATGCGCAGGTGGTACTTGAGTGCGGAGAGCAGGGTCCGCCGCAGCTTGCGGGGCGCGACCGCCTCCCGTGTGGCACTCTTCGCCAGGTCGCCGGCGAGGCTCGGGCTGGCCAGCCGGACCGCCGCGGCGAACAGCGGATCGCCGGCCAGCCGTGCGAGCCGCGTGCGCAGAGCGGCGGGGTCGTCGAGGTCTCCGCAGGCGGTCCCCGCGCGGTGCGGGGGCGGGAGCGGGAGCGCCGCGGCCCGCAGCAGGATGCCGCTCCCGGCCTCGAACACGGTGATGTGGCCCATGGGTGGGGTCTGCCTCCATCCTGGTCGGGGGAGAACCGCCGAACCGGCGGGAGGGGTGGGCACCGGTGCCGGCGCCCACCCCCCATCGGGCTCTTCGCGTGGTTCAGCAGCGGTAGTACGTGGGCGGGCAGAGCAGGCAGGTGCCCGTGCCGGTGGAGGTCGCGGGCTGCGGGCCGGGCCCGGCCTGCGGGCCGGGC